>CAYOUP010000087.1:0-5568 GCA_964407125.1 uncultured Hyphomicrobiaceae bacterium
GAAGTCGAGGGCTTGATCGGCAGCGGCATGCAGATTGCCGATGCGCGCTCCGCCGGGCGGTTCAGCGGCGAGGAACCCGAACCGCGCGATGTGCCCCGCCTTGGCCATATCCCCGGCTCGCTCAACGTACCGTTCACGGAACTTCTGGCGTCTGATGGAACTATGCTCACGCCGGATCAACTCGCATCCGTTTTCAGGTCTCATCAGGTCAATGCCGCCGAGCCTGTCATCGCGACATGTGGTTCAGGCGTGACCGCCTGCATGATCGCGCTCGCGCTTGCCGTCACCGGAAATGACCGGACGGCTGTCTATGACGGATCATGGGCCGAGTGGAGCGATTCCAATGCGCCGGTTGAAACAGGTCCACCAGGCAAAGCTTGAAGATTCGCCCACATATATGTCGGCCAGCTTATCGTCCTCGTCCTGCTGGCGTGAAACCGCTGCCATTCACTGCCAGCGAAATCCCGTAAATCACAGCTATCAGCACAGCCGCTTCGCCGCCAATACGGAGCTGTTCGTCCGCTGAAAAGCCGTGATGCATCCCCCACACCGCGACGGCCAATCCGGCAAATCCTGCCAGTATGGTACTGCTGCAAAGAGCTTGCACATAAACGCGCCAGCGCGACACCCCGGACTTTTCTGCAGCATCAGTCATGGCTGCAATCACAGTGGCCTGGGGGGCGATATGCTCCTTGATAGCCGTCGATACGATTTCCTTTTCGGACTCCACTTTGGGAGGGATGCTTTTCGCCACCACTGGCGCACGTGTGCGATATTCCTGTTCAGCTTCCGCCTGCTGACGAACCAGATCGGGGTCCATACCGCCTCCTCATACACTCACCCGCTACACCTCTAGCTAGAACCCTGTGTTGGACGCATCAACCCCACGCGGCAGGTTATTCACGCCCAAATTGCAAATACGCTCATCTCCATTTAGATCTTGACCGCATCAGTTCCGGCTTCACTGCAAAAACGCTCAACAAAATCCCTCACTAATGCAGCACGCTCCTCGGCCATACGGCGTCCAGGCGCAGTCTTCATGCCCTCCGGCAGCTTCAATATCTTGGTCTGAAAATGATCGAGCGAATAGTTGTGATCATCAAGCATCCGGTTTGCCGCCAGAATATCATCGTCGTGATAAAGAGCGGTGCCCATCCGGCCACCAACATAAAATACGCGAGCGATACCGACTGCTCCAAGTGCATCCAGCCGATCAGCATCCTGGAGGATCATGGCTTCGATGGTTTGCGGTTCAATATTGGCCGAAAAGGAATGGGCCTCGATTGCATGAACGACGCCTTCCAGTTTCTGCTGCGGGAATCCCGCCTCTTCAAGCAGTTGCTTCGCCTTGAGAGCAGCAAGCCGGGACGCTTCGGTGCGGCGGGGATCGTTCTTCTCAAATGAAACGATGTCATGAAGCCAGACGGCGGCCAGTAGCGTCAAATGGCAAACGGACTCTGCGACTTCATCCGCAATCTGATCCGCATTTTTCAGAACACGATGAATATGCTTCAGATCATGCGAACCATCCTCCTCGATCCCGCATGTCCTGACAATCTTTTCCAACCTGCCTTGCCAGATGACTAGTGGAGCGAATTTGACATTTGAGTCCCGTTTGCGGTTGAATTCATCTTCAAATGTCAAATTCAAAAAGCTCCACTAGAAACATATATTTAGCTAGTGGTTCTTGTGACCGAAACATTTGCAAATGTGGTTGCCGCACGGGGATGCAAATGTTTCGGTCGAACCACTAGTTGATCGCCCATTCCTGACACTCGTTCGGACTATGTATTGGCCGCTCCTTCCGGAATGCCCCGTTCGTCGAGCGCTTCCTTGATCTCATCAAGGATTGCCGGATCGTCGATGGTTGCCGGCATCTTATATTCGCTACCATTCGCAATATGGCGCATCGTACCGCGCAGGATTTTGCCCGAACGGGTTTTTGGAAGACGCTGAACGGTCAGCACCAGCTTGAAGGCCGCAACCGGCCCAATCTCATCGCGGACGAGCTTGATCAGTTCCTTTTCAATCTCATCATGCGCCCGGCTGACATTCGCTTTCAGCACAACAAAACCGGCTGGAACCTCGCCCTTCAGAGCGTCGGCGATACCAATCACCGCACATTCGGCGACATCGGGATGTCCGGAGAGCACTTCCTCCAGAGCGCCGGTCGAGAGACGGTGTCCGGCGACATTGATGATGTCATCCGTGCGCGACATGACGAACACATAACCGTCCTCGTCGATATAGCCGGCGTCCGAAGTTTTGTAATAACCGGGATGATCAGTGAGGTAGCTCTCGCGGAATCGCGCATCGTTCTCCCAAAGGGTTGGCAGGCAACTCGGTGGCAGTGGCAGACGGATAGCAAGAGACCCCGTTTTGCCTGGCGGCACCGGATGGTTCGCCTCGTCCAGAACGTGCAGATCATAGCCGGGCATCGGTACGGCGGGAGACCCGTATTTGGTTTCAAGAGCCCCAAGGCCTACCGGATTGCCGCAGATCGTCCAGCCGGTTTCGGTCTGCCACCAATGGTCGATGACCGGAACTTTCAGAAGCTCTTCCGCCCATTTGATGGTGTCGGGGTCGGCGCGCTCGCCAGCAAGAAACAATGTGCGGAATGAGGACAGGTCATAGTCCTTGAGCAACTCGCCTTTCGGATCTTCCTTCTTGATGGCGCGGAAGGCTGTCGGCGCGGTGAACAGTGCGGCAACCTTATGCTCCGAAATCACGCGCCAGAATGCGCCGGCATCGGGCGTTCCGACCGGTTTGCCCTCATAGAGAACCGTAGTCGCCCCGTGAAGCAGAGGCGCATAGACGATATAGGAGTGGCCGACGACCCAGCCGACATCGGATGCCGCCCAGAACACCTCGCCCGGCTCGATGCCATAGTGGTTGTGCATCGACCATTTCAGCGCCACCATATGCCCGCCATTGTCGCGCACCACGCCTTTTGGCGCGCCGGTCGTGCCGGACGTATACAGAATATAGAGCGGGTCGGTCGCCTCGACGATCGCGGCGTCGGCGCGATTGCCGCGCGCCTTGGCTTCGTTGAACAGATATGCCCAGTCGTGATCGCGGCCCGGCGTCAGCGTCACGCGCTCTTCCGGGCGCTGGAGAACGATACAGGCGTCCGGTTTGTGCGAAGCCTGAGAAATCGCGGAGTCGACGAGCGGCTTGTATTTCACAATCCGTCCCGGCTCCAGCCCGCATGAGGCGAGCAAGATCAGCTTCGGTTTCGCGTCGTCGATGCGCGTAGCAAGCTCATGTGCGGCAAAACCGCCAAAAACAACGGAATGGATCGCGCCGAGCCGGGCGCAGGCCAGCATCGCGATCGCGGCTTCCGGTATCATCGGCATGTAGAGGACGACCCGATCCCCCTTGCGCACCCCCTTGTCGCGAAGAACTGCGGCAAAGGCCGCGACATCATCGAGCAGTTCCGCATAGGTGAAGACGCGCTTCTGCCCGGTCATCGCGCTGTCGTAAATCAGGGCAGGCTGATTGCCCCGTCCCTGTAATTTGACGTGACGATCAAGACAATTGACGCTCGTATTGCACAAACCACCGGTAAACCAGCGGCCATACTGCCCCTGCGATCCGTCGAATATCTTCTCCGGTGGCTTGACCCAGTCAATCGCTTCGGCGGCTTCGGCCCAGAAGGCTACAGGATCGTTTTTCCAATTTTGATAAACATCAAAATACTTGCTCATCGTGTCCTCCCCTGAGCCGGACATTTGCGTATTCTTCAATGTGCATTTATTTCTATTCCAGCGTGTACGGCTTTGATCCAGCTCATGACGACATAGTGGTGCCAGCGAAAAACGCTGACAAGCCATTCTTTATGATGGTTTTGGGAACCCTCCCGGTGAAAACGCTTATGGCGTACAATAGAATCGGATGAAAATGAACTCGGCTGAAAAGCGCGGAACGTGATAGATTCGTGATGTGATCTTATAGCGAGCTTATGGATGACCATAGAAGAAACCGACGGCCCTGAAATGTCCGGCCAGCGGCACCATGTTGGCGACCGTCCGGCGAATGACGACAAGGCCCGCGAGTATGAGAGCAAGGAAACGCAGCGCAAGCGGCTTAGCGCGGCTCTTGCGCGCCTGAAGCAGGAACATCGCGATCTCGATGCCGCGATCATCAGCCTTGAGTCCAGCTTGCATGCGGACCAGCTTCAACTCAAACGGCTCAAGAAAAAAAAGCTCCATCTCAAGGACGAAATCGCGCAGACCGAAGACGAACTTTTTCCAGACATTATTGCCTGAACATTTTGAGCATCTTGCCGTTTCCATCCGGTTCCGGTAAGTGCGCATTAAGGTATTTCATTTTTTCGAGGCATTTATGGACGCACAACCAGCTATCGGCATCATCATGGGAAGCCAGAGCGACTGGCCGACCATGCGCTGTGCGGCCAATGCACTGGACGAACTGAACGTCGCATACGAAACCCGCATTATCTCCGCACACAGAACGCCGGACCGGATGTATGACTACGCCAAACAGGCTGAGGAACGCGGGCTGAGGATTATCATTGCCGGAGCAGGCGGCGCCGCACATTTGCCGGGCATGGTTGCATCGCTCACCCGCCTGCCTGTGCTCGCCGTTCCGGTCCAATCGCGCGCGCTCTCGGGCCTGGACAGTCTTCTTTCCATCGTGCAGATGCCCGCCGGCGTGCCGGTCGGTACGCTCGCAATCGGCGAGGCCGGTGCATTCAATGCCGGACTGCTCGCTGCGCAGATCCTTGCCACGACCGATGCCGATCTGGCTGCCCGGATCGAGAACTGGCGCAAGATGCGCACAGCCGCAGTGCAGGAAATGCCGAGCCATGACGATTGAGCCTTTGCCGCCCGGTGCGACCATCGGCATTGTCGGCGGCGGACAGCTTGGTCGCATGATGGCGCAGGCTGCTGCCAAAATAGGGCTGAAAGCCAGCATCTTCGCACCCGACGCGGATTCCCCGGCATTCGAGGTCTCGTCCTTCCGGCATTGTGCTGCCTATGATGATGGCGCGGCGCTGGAACGGTTTGCGCGCGAAGCCGACGCCGTCACTTATGAATTCGAGAATATTCCCTCGGCCGCCCTGGCGATCATCGAGCAGCACAGCCGTCTTGCCCCGAACCGGCGCGCGATGGAAGTTTCTCAGGACCGAATTGAGGAAAGGCGGTTCCTGAATAGTCTGGAGTTGCCCTGCGCTCCTTATGCGGAAGTCCACGGTAAGGATGATCTTGAGAGCGCCTGGCGAGCATTGACCACAGGCAATCCGGATACGCTGCTTTTTCTCAAGCGCGCCCGCTATGGCTATGACGGCAAAGGGCAGATGAGAATTCAGGGATCGGACGATCTGGAGGCGGCAAGGGGCTGGCTCGGCGGCGACGATGCGCTCCTGGAAAAAGGCATTGATTTTGCCTTTGAGTTCTCGATCTTGTGTGTTCGCGATGACCGGGGAAAAATGCTGTTTTACGATCCGCCGCGCAATATCCATGGTGACGGCATATTGCGCGAGAGCATCGTTCCGGCCCCCTTGCCCGATGACGTCATGAGGACAGCGAAAAATACCGCCGGTGA
>CAYOUP010000087.1:5578-10293 GCA_964407125.1 uncultured Hyphomicrobiaceae bacterium
AGGCCATCGCCGCATTGAACAAGGCCGCAACTATCGCCGGTGAGATCGCCTCCGCGCTCGGCTATGTCGGTGTTCTGGCCGTTGAGATGTTTGCCGAAAAACGCAATGGCGGTCTCGGAGCGGTTATCAATGAAATCGCGCCGCGCGTTCACAATAGCGGCCACTGGACGGCGGATGCCTGCACGGTCAGCCAGTTCGAGAACCATATCCGCGCCGTCGCAGGCTGGCCGCTCGGTTCGACCGAAAGGCATTCTGATGCGCGCATGGTGAACCTGCTCGGTGAGGAGGCGCATGGCTGGCAAACGCTGCTGGAAGACAATCCCTCACGCTCGCTCACACTTTACGGCAAGAAAGACGCCGTGAACGGGCGGAAAATGGGGCACTATGTGGATCTGATGCCGAAAACATAATACGCGCGAGGGCCTGTCGCTGTGGCGGCTGTTAGAGGCTTTGCCAATGGTTGGTGCTTCCCGCAAACAAATGCGAGGGGATTCCATAGGCGCGTATTTTCCTGCTATGTCTGGCTAACCAGATCTCAGGCGGGGAGCCCAAGACATGACAATGCTGGCCCTATCGGGAACGATTTTTCTGCTTATCCACTATTTTCCGTCAACGCCCTTGCGTGGCCGGATTATTTCGGCAATTGGCGAGTCAGCCTATCTTGGGGTGTACTCGCTTCTCTCGCTCGTGGTGTTCTTCTGGTGGGTGACGAGCTTCAATAATGCGCCATACGATGCGCCCTTGTGGATCTATCCGGACTGGTGGCCGTGGCTAAAAGCTCTCCTGCTCCTGTTTGCCGCAATTCTCTTTGTCGGCGCATTTTCCTCGCCCAATCCCAGCGTTCCGCGAGGCGGTGCGCTGCTTGAACGGCCTGACATCGGCCAGGGCATATTCGCCATTACCCGCCATCCCGGCATGTGGGCTTTTGCGATCTGGAGTATCGCCCATCTTATCAGCCAGCCTAACTGGCGCGGTTTCTGGTTTTTCGGCCTCTTCGCCCTGACAGCGTTGGGCGGGGCATATCTCCAGGAAAAACGCAAGGCCAGAGAGCTTGGCGAAGGCTGGGCACGCTTCGAGGCGAAGACCTCGTTTCTTCCGTTCATTGCGCTTCTACAAGGGCGGGCAAAGCTCAACCTGCGTCAGATCGGCTTGTGGCGTGTGGGCGTCGCTGTGCTGATATGGGCGATGATCCTGCACCTGCATGTCTGGCTGTTCGGCGCATCGCCTCTGCCCGGTCTTGCTGCTTGAGCCGGCTTGTTAGTGCATCAAGCCGTCTAAAACGCCTTGTGCAGTAGGTGGAAGCCGGTTAGCCCGGATAGGAGATCGTCAGTCGACGCTGTTTTCCGCTGAGCTTTCCACTATGCGAGGTGTAGATCAGGATGCGATCCAGACAATGCTTATGCAACCGGTCCATTATTCTCGTGGCCTGCTCTTCATCCAGATGCGCTTCGGGCTCGTCCAGGGCGATGACCGGCAATCGGCTGAGCCACGCGCGGGCAAGGGCGAGCCTGTGCGCTTCGCCGAGCGAGAGATCCGTCTGCGTGATCCAGGCGTCGAGCCCGCCCGCTTGTTCGATCCGTTCCGTCAGCTCAACGGCGTCCAGCGCCTGCCACAACTCATCGTCGCTGACGTCAGGCGCAAAGAGATTCTCGCGCACCGTATCGTAAAGGACCGCCGCGTCATGCAGGCCAAGATGGATCGAGCGCCTGCGTATGGACGCACTCGCATTTGAGCCGTCGAAGAGAATTTCTCCTTCCGAGCCGTCTTCGAGCCATCCGGCAATGGTTTTCAGCAAAGTGCTTTTTCCGCATCCGCTCGGCCCGCTGATAACGACGGGCTCGCCCGCTCGCACTTCGACCGAGACCTGCCCGCCCAACAGCCGCCCGTCCGGAGCGGCAAGCGGCAGGTTCACAATATTCAGTATATTGACGGAAACGCCACTCGCTTCCTGGCAGTCATCATCGGTCGAAGCGCCGTCATAGACGGCCAGATTTTTCCGCGCCGCGCGCGCCCGCACGCGGCCAAGGCAGATCTTCGACAGAGCGTGTGCGTGTTCGGAAAAGGCGATCCAGGAGAAGGCAACGAACCCTGCTGGCAGCAGCTCCGCGCCCCGCAAACCCGCGAACCACGCCGCCAGAATAACGGAAAAGCCGACCAGCAGACCCGCGAAGATGAAAGCATTGTCGATGAGCGACAATGCGCGCGTTTGGGAATGCTCGGCGTGGACAGCCTCGGCCAATGGCGCGAAGGACCAGTCAATGCGCTTCTCCCGCTCGCCTTCCGCCGTCAGTGGCGTAAAGGCCGAAAGTGTCGCGCCGATACGCCCGGCAGCCGTTCTTCGGCTCTTGCGCACATATTCCGCGTGCCGAGAGATAACCGGAATGATCAGGCGCAGCATGAGGGACAAGGCAAGCGCCGCAGCACTTGCGACGAATGCGGCAACCGGGAAGAGCCATAATGTCAGAAGGAACAACACGGCGGCGGCCAGCAGCATGATCGCGGCAGGCATATCGCTGCGTAGCCTGCGATAGTCGAGATCCTCGACATCGTCGATATAATCCGTGAGCCGATCTTCTCTTGCCAGTTGCCAGCCCGCCTGCCTGACCTCCGGAGCTCGGGACATGGCCCGGAACAGTTTCCTGCGCCGGTTGACCTGATCGTAAAGGGCGGCGCGGTGTCCGGCGACACGTTCGCCATATTTTCCGGCCGTGCGCGCGATGGCGAGAAAACGGATCAGCGCCGCAGGATAGTGGAAATTGAAAGTGAGCGCCGCCGCCGTGCCGCCTGCAAGCGCGACCGCGCCAAGGAACCAGACCGAGACGCCGACGAGCAGCACGCCGCAAACCAGCGCAAAAAGTGCAAGAATGATCGCGATCCGCCAGCTTCTGCGGGAAGACAGACCGGAGATAGACTGACTTTCAGCCGTCACATTGGTCCTCATGCGACCAGCTCCCGCGCCTGGGACGCTTCTTTCAGGTCTATACGCACCATACCCATTTCGATCAGAGCAGGATCATGCGTTGCCGCGATTACGAGCCGCGTCCCGGCCGCTTTCGTGAGCAGATCGCGTATTCGACTGGCCGTATGCGGATCAATCTTGGTCGTTGGTTCATCGCAAAGCAGCGGACCGGACCCGAGAAGTCCGCGCGCCAGTGCAATGCGCATACGCTGGCCGCCGGACAGGTTCTCGCCGCCTTCAGCAATATGAGCCTTGAGGCCGCCAGGCAGATAACGCTCATCCGGAAGGCCGAGCGCATCGGCGATCAGTGCTATTTCGGCAAGCGTGGTCTTTCTTCCCCGGCCAATGATATCTTCAAGCGTACCGCCTGCGATGAACGTATCCACCGAGACCCATGCAACCGGGGAAGCGGGATCTTTTGGCAAGCCGCACATGCCGCTAACCGGTGGCTCAACGCCGCCAAGCGTTTTCAGAAGTATGCTCTTGCCGCTGCCGCTGGGGCCGGTGAGCACCACGAGCCCGCGCCCCGGCAATATGAAATCCTCGACTGGACCGGCAAATTGCAGCACGAGATTTTTCGCCCCGGCGTAGTGCGCTACCGCCTCTCTGACCTCCGCTCCTTCGGCCCGCTCCGTCTCCAGAATCCATTCCAGCGCTTCGGCAGCGGCCTTGCCTTCAGCCTTAAGATGGTATTGCTCGGCAAAACGCCGCAACGGCGCGAAATATTCCGGCGCAAGGATCAGGATCGCCAGACTTTGCCATAGCGCAAGATCGTAAAACCCTGGTATCCGGACCAGTCCCAGATGCCCGAGGCCGAGGAAAACCGCGAGCATCGCTATAGCGAGCGAAGAAAAGAAATCGAGTATCGCGGAATTGAGAAATGCAACGGACAGGGTGGATAAGGTCCGGCTCGCATAGTGACGCATCCTCTGACCGAGCTTGGCGTCTTCCCGCCCAAGAGCATGATTGGCGAGAATGGTCGGCAGCGTCCTGACACGATCGGAAAACTGTGTGGCCAGCCTGCCAAGCGCCTTTTCCTGCGCCTCGGCTTTCTCATGGATGTGGCCGCCGACAAGGGCAAAAAACAGGATCATGATGGGCGTGGCGACAATAAGCCCGATGGCTGCCTGCCATGACACAAGCGCGATCGCTCCGGCGACCAGCAACGGCACAAGCGTCATGTTCATGCGCGCAAGCCAGTGGCCAACGCAAAAACGCGCCACCGCGGCAGGATAGCGCTGCAATTGCGCAATGGTTTTTCCGCGCGGCTTCCCCTCCCCCTTGCGCGCCGGAATTGATGAAAGCACGGCGTTGGCCTTCGCCAGTATCGCATTGGCGGCGGCGGCTTCTGCGGCGGCCAGACGCATATCGGCAAGATAGGAAACGTAGCCAGAGAGCAGGAGTGCTGCGCCAGCGGCAGCCGCCAGTTCGGCAATGAACACGCCCTCTTCGATCATTCGGGCGGCCATAATCCCCATGCACAATACAAAAGTGATCCGCAAGCCAGAGCGGGCCAGCGAAAGCAGGAACAATCCCCTCCGCCGCGATGCCGTGATGGCGCAAGTAAGCGAGAAGGTCGAGGGGCGCCATGCGCATGGCCGCCGGGAAGGCGGCGCGGGACTTGCCGATCAGCACCGACACGTGTTCCGCGCGCTTAAGCAGCGGGATCGCCTTGCGGACCGCCGCCGATGCTTGCGCGCTGCCGTTCCAGGCGACGACGGCGCGGCGGCCGAATTCCGGCGAGCTCCATGTGCGC
>CAYOUP010000088.1:0-10229 GCA_964407125.1 uncultured Hyphomicrobiaceae bacterium
GAATGCCTGGATGTCTTCAAGCACCACCTTTTCGGCATCGTCCGCTATTGCCGATTCAGCGGATCCCGGAGCACATGAGAAAAGACGTGAACGGATGGTTTGTAGCGCCGCCTGCGCATCCACACTGTCCGGATCACCGTCCGCCACCAGAGCGTCGAGCTTGTGCGCGACAGTAAAATACTCATTGCCCTGAAGATTTTTTTCGGCCTCAGCTCTCAGCGCCTGGATCTGCGCAAGAATATTGTCGTTGTTATCTTCCATCATTACCCCCAAATATCTCCCGCCGAGGATTTTGAATCGCCCTCACTTTAGCCGAACTTTGCGAGCGCGCCAGCCGAAAGATTGGGAAAATGCGAGATGCTTTTCCTGATCTGTATACATGCCGGCTAAATGTCAGGATCTGCGTGCTTCGCTGACCTCACGAACGTCTTCAAGCGTGCGCAGACCCGGTTGTATCGCATTGACGATAACGGCCATATTCCCCGGCCTGTGTTCATTTTTCCACATCCGCATATGAGCCTTGGGAATATCCGTCCACGGAAAGACTTCGGACATGCATGGGTCTATGCGGCGGTCGCGAACGAGCCGGTTCGCCAGGCTTGCCTGCATGAGATTGGCGAAGTGCGATCCCTGAACGCGCTTCTGATGCATCCAGAGATAGCGTGCGTCCATCGTCAGATTGTAGCCTGTCGTGCCGGCGCAAATAACGACCATCCCTCCGCGCTTGACGAGAAAGACCGAGGCGGGAAAGGTCGCTTCGCCGGGATGCTCGAAAACGAGATCGACGTTCTTGCCCTTGCCGGTGTGTTCCCATATGGCCTTGCCGAGTTTGCGCACTTCGTCGAACCATGCTGCATATTCCTCGGTGCCGACTTTCGGCAATTGCCCCCAGCAGTTGAAATTCCGCCGGTTGATGACGCCTTTAGCACCGAGCCTCATCACGAAATCGCGCTTGTCGTCGTCCGAAATAACGCCGATGGCGTTCGCGCCGGATGTCGCGCAGAGCTGCACGGCGAACGAACCGAGACCGCCGCTTGCGCCCCAGACCAGCACATTCTGTCCGGGCTGCAGGACATGCGGCTTATGGCCGAACAGCATCCTGTAGGCCGTTGCGAGCGTGAGCGTATAGCAGGCGCTTTCTTCCCATGTCAGATGGAGCGGACGCTGCATGAGCTGGCGGTCCTGCACGCGGCAGAATTGCGCGAAGGAACCGTCCGGCGTTTCGTATCCCCAGATGCGCTGGCTGGCTGAGTACATGGGATCGCCGCCATTGCATTCCTCGTCGTCGCCATCATCCTGATTGCAGTGGATGACGACCTCATCGCCGACCTTCCAGCGCTTGACCTTCGACCCGACGGCCCAGACGATGCCTGCCGCATCGGACCCGGCAATATGATAGGGATTTTTGTGGCCATCGAGCGGTGATACAGGCTGGCCCAGCGCGGCCCAGACGCCATTATAATTGACGCCCGCCGCCATGACGAAAACCAGCACATCATGGCTGTCCAATTCCCAGGTCGGCACGACCTCGACCTGCATGGCGTCGTCCGGCGGTCCGTGGCGTTCCTTGCGGATCACCCAAGCATACATGTTTTTGGGAACATGCCCGAGCGGAGGGATTTCGCCGACCTCATAGAGGTCTTTCAGTCCTCCCGGATTGGTGCCGGTTCGATCAGATTCTGTCTCCAACATGCTGGTACCTCCCAGTTTCAGCGGTGCAATGCCTGCCAGCCCGTCTTGCGTGCTTTTTGCTTTCTGAATGGGCAGTCATTGCTTATCCAGCCGCCAATCATGATGTTTCGACACATTTTGCCGCAACGCAAGGAAATATTGCAGCGCAGCATACTAAAGATATAGGGTCGCACCTGACCATAACCTGCGGGTCTTTTCAGATGAGTGTAAATCGGCGGAAATCAGTCTTGCAGGTTCGAACAGGATTAACGAAGGCTTTGAAAGATCACCGCCTCGCATTCCGGCGCGCATGGTTACGTCAAAGGCCTTACCTTCAAAGCAATGCCGCCCTTGGCCTGCAACGTCACGCGCGACACCGGCTCCGGATCGACGATTCCGTCCCATTCAAATATCGCGCCGCGTATGAGGGTAGCGAGAATAGCGGTCGCTTCCGCCATCGCAAAGCTTGCACCGAGACAGATCCGGCTGCCCGCGCCGAAGGGCATATATTGCGTGCGCGGATAGGTATCGCGCTCTGGGGAGAAACGCGAAGGATCGAACCGTTCGGGATCATCCCAAAGCTGCCGGTGACGGTGGATGCAGTAAATCGGAAACAGGATCACGCACCCTTGCGGAAAATCAATCCCGCCAGTGCGAAACGCCTCAGTAGCGACACGCGACATGACCGGCACGGGCGGATAAAGCCGCATGGCTTCCTTCAGAACCTGTTGTGTGACAGTCAGTTGCTCGATATGTCGGCCTTCTACCGGCTGATCGCCGAGTACAGAGCGCACTTCATCGCGAATGGCATCCTGCCATTCGGGCGCGCGGGCAAGCAGGTAAAGCGTCCAGGATAGGGCACGCGAGGTCGTTTCATGGCCCGCTTCCAGTAATGTCAGCAGGTTGTTGATCAGGCGCTCCATCGACATCGGGTTACCGGTTTCCGGATCGCGCGCCGCCATCAGCCGGGCCAGCAGGTCGTTCGCGCTTTCGGCGTTTTCTTCCTGCATCCGTCTTTCGATGATGTCGCGAACCGCATGGCGCAGACGGCGTGCGCCGCGTTCAAGAGTCCAGCTTGCCGGATGCGGAAGCCATTCCGGCAGGCGGAATGAGCCGTAAAGCATTTCCCATGTCACGTATTTGAGGACCTGCGCCGTCGTCTCGCGGATGATCTTGGCTTCTTTCGTCACACCGCCTTTGAGCATGGTCCGCATGATCACTTCGAAAGTCGCATCGGTCATGGCTTCGTCGATCTGCTGGAGCGATCCCGGTGCAGATTTCCGCCAGCGCACAAGCGTTTCCTCTGCTGGCGCGGCCATGACAGGCACATAGGTCAGGATTTCGGCGGGACGGAAAATGGGCGCCATCGTCCTGCGCTGCCAGCGCCATAACTCGCCATCGGCGCTGAGGATGCCATCGCGCAAGGCACGGCGGAAAATGCGTTTTTGCACCGGCGACTGTATGAGCTTGTCGCCGTTCCGCAAAAGAAGGTCTTCGATGAGGTCTGGTGCGGAAACCCAATAGATGATCCGATTGGCGCTTTCCTGCGCCACCAGCCACTCTTCATAAGCCTGTTGCGGCAGCGCAAGCAGGGGATTTTCGATGAAGCGAAGGATGAAGCGGAACAGGGAGAGCGGCTCGGCGGGAGGCGTCACCGTTCGTGGATATAAGGGCTGTGCGGATTGTAGTGCGGTCATAAGCGACGCCTGTTTATCAATATAAGAAGTGCGATGCTGTTTAGGGCCGAGCTTTACATCCCCGTGGCAATGGGCATAGACACATGAGAAGCTGAAATTAAGGCTCCCGCAATGAACCGCAACCGAACGGCGCTTGGACTGTATCAAGAAGGACGTAACGCATGAAAACTCTGACTGTGGGCGGCGCGGTTGTCGATTCCATCGCGATCATCAACAGTGACAGCATCGAACACATTACCATGCGCAATGCGGATGCGTCCTTTCTGCTGCTGGAAGAAGGGCGGAAGACGGAGGCGGAAGCGATCTCCACGCACCCAGGCGGTGGCGCGGTGAATGCCGCGGCTTGCATGTCGCGGCTGGGTATTGACGTCTCGGCGCTCGTCAAGCTGGGTAAGGACCAGAGAGCCGATTTCATTCTGGCGGCGCTGGAGGCGGAGGGTATTTCGACGCGCTGGGTCACGCGCGATAACAGGCTGCCCACCGGAGCCGCCGTGCTGCTCTCCTCGCATGAGCGCAACGCCGCGATCTTCACTTTCAGGGGAGCGAATACCCTGCTTTCGATGGACGACATCAAGCCGGAAGCTCTCTCGGTCGACCTGGTCTATATTTCCAGCCTGAGCAATGAATCTGCGGATTGTTTTCCGCACCTTGTCAAGGCCGCGAAAGAGTCGGGCTGCAAGGTGGCGGCCAATCCGGGTATCCGGCAGTTGACGGCACGAGGGCGCGCTTTCCTGGATACGGTGGGTTCCCTCGACACGCTTGTGCTCAATCGCGTGGAGGCCAGTGCGCTGGCGCCGTCTTTTTCGGCGATTGAAGGCGAAGGCGGCCCGATGCTGGCTTTCGATGAGGATGAGCCGATTCCGTCGGCCATCCGCCGCGGCCTGGCGTCCGGCGGCTTCCAGATCAGCCTGTTGCGTTATTTCCAGTGCATTCTCAGAACGGGATGCGGCATGGCGGTCGTCACGGATGGCGGCGACGGCTCGTTCATAGCGACGCGCGAACGCGTGATTTACTGCCCGATCAAGCGAACCGAAGTTGTCGGCACGACGGGGGCGGGGGATGCATTTTCATCCACGCTGATCGGGTTGATCGGGCTCGGCTGGGATGTCGAGCGCGCCTTGAAGGCGGCTACCATCAATTCCGCCTCGGTCGTCTCCTACGTGGACACGCAAACCGGGCTGATGAAGATTGGTGAACTTGAGGACGCGGTCAACGGGGACACCGAGCTTCATGTCCGCGAATGGGATATGACCGCTTTGGAAGGTTCTGAGTTTAGCTAAGGAACCTCTGATTAATCCGCGCGGTCACAGAGTTCACCTATGAAATGGGCACGCAGCTTAGCCATTGACGAGAAAGAGCCTCGGATAAGCTGCGTCCGCCTGGGTTAGCGCTATTTGGTCAGATAATTCCGGTGAATCCACTGTCCATCGGACGAACGGACCCCGACGAACAGCGACGTTTTCGCATCGCGAACATCTTGCTTGGCAAGGCCTTCAATGTCCTGGCTGCTGGATTCGCCTTGTTCAGCCTCGGCGAGGAACGACTTGACGGCAGCGGCAGCCGGCGGCGTGGCTGTTGTCAATGCAGCATCGCCGCTCTCGCCAATCGCTTCGGTAACGCTTGCGGTGAGCAGTTTGTCCCACATTTTGCGGAACAGTGCGTTGGAAGGGTAGAGATCGGCACTGTTCAGCTTGCCGTTAATCGCAAAGACATAGCCGATGATGTCGTCCTTCTCCGTACCGTACCCTTCCAGCGCCTTGATATAATCGGTGCGTTTCGCCTGTAGTTTTTCGTTTTCCAGTGAGAGCTGCAAGCTCGATTCAGATGTTGCGGATTGGACGGCTTGGTTTAGCCCGCCCGTAAGCTTGCTTTGTGTCCTCGACACTTCCTCCCAGACTTTGCTTTGACGCTCGCTTGTTTCGTCGACATATCCCTGAATACTTTGCACCGTCCCAATATTCGTCTCTTCGGTTTGCGGCGAAGTGTCAATCGGCGCTTTCATCGCCAGCTTTGCCTCGCGTGACGGCAGGGCTTCCGCCGAGCTTGAGAATTGAGCGACATTCTCATCGCCGCGTTGGCTCCAGCGTCCGTGCTCGACGCAGAAAGATGCCAGTGGCACCTCGCCGGAATTCGGAGGCAGGACAAAACTCACAGTGATGACGCGATCCTGTTGCCCGCCTTTGACGATGTCACCCGATTGGATGAAGATGCCGGCATCGCCTTTGTTGCGGACCTTCAACTCGTTGACATTTTGGGTTTCGATGACTTCGACCACGTCCTTTTTCAACGCTTCCTGCAGCGTTAGCGGCACCGGACCGGGCGCGCTTTTGCCGTGAACGAAATAGATTGACAGGTTCTGATGTGTGTAGGGACCGGATATTCGCTGCTCATCATCGGCTTGCGCGTATGCGGTACAGTTCAGCAGTGACGCAGCCGCAATTATTGGCAGAAGACGCATTGCAGTTCTCCATCCTGGGTGAAATTGAGAGAGCAGTCTTCGGCAACATGCAGAGATTTCTAGGCCATCTTATTAGAACAGGCGTTGTATAAGATTGATATTTTTGGAGATGTTGTTGTCGTTATTGGACCCTTTGATTGGGTAAACCATTTTCTGACGGTAGGCGTTACAAGATGAACGCTTTCTGAAGATCGAAGCTGTCGAGAGAATTCGTTAACGGCCTGTCGCTAGCAAACAAACGATAAAGCTATGGGGCGAGTTCTAGCTTCAGCATGGCTTGACTGAGATCAAAGACATATTTGAGCTGCCAGTCATGATCAGCTTCTCATTCAAGAACCAGTCAGGAGGGGCTGTCATGGTGTTCATGCGTGCACTCAGCATACTGATATTCCTGGCCGTGGTGATTGGCATTACGCCTCGCGCAAGCTCACAGACGATCGACCCGCATCGGCTCTATGAACAGAATTGTTCTCAATGCCACGAGCCGCACGCCGGCGAGTTCGTGCGGAACAGGCTCGTCCGTTCCGGCGAGGAGCTTATCGGAAGCAAGTCCCGCCGGAACTTACGCACTATTCTTGAGGCGGGACATTGCAAGCTGACCCCGCAGGAGATTGACGCGATTTTACTCCATTTCATGAACATCGATCAGTCGGGGCAGCTTTATGAAAACAAATGCCGAATCTGTCATGACAGAGCTGTGATAATGGCTCGCATGAATCTTGTTCTAAAGGACGGCAGGTTGGTTGGACGCTATTCCGGAAAGAATATTGAGCAGTTCCTGTCCAGGCATGGACGTCTTGAGCCCAACGAGGTTTCAGAAATGCTCGCCGTCCTCAGGCGCCAGCTGGCCACCAAGGAGAATTAGGCTCGGATCTGTCATCGCCTATTAGGCATGCGCCCAAGCCTCACGGATGACCCTTTTTGTATTGGCGATCACCAGTTCGGATGTTTCCTCCGCCAGAAGCGGGCGAACTTCTGCGCTCACAACCGGCGGATTTTCCTTGTTCAGCAAGCCATGCTGGAGAAGCACCTTGAAGTAGTTGCTGACATCGGCTGTATCGAGCGAACCGCCAGGCACGCCGAAGCGCGGCTGCAGGTCGCCATAGAGGAAGTGCTTTTTGTCTTCCACGACGCAATTGCCGATGTGGAAATGCATAAAGAAGTCCTTCACCAGCGGGATGGCTTCCTCCGGCGTTTCCTTCAGCAGCGGGAAATGCGACAGGTCGGACAGCACGCCGAAATTCCTGAACTCGTCGGCGATAGGGCGCGCCACCTCGGCGGCGTCGGCGAAATGTCCGATCAGGAATTTCTTGTCGATGTCGCGGTCGAAGATCTTCAGTGTCACGACCATGTCGCCATTTTCCTGCGTGTAGCGGCAGATCTCGCTCATGAAGTCGATGAAATAGCGCTTGGCGTCGTGCCGCTTTTCGTCGCCGGGATCCTTGCCGGAGCTGATGCGGAAGAATTGCGCCCCGAGCTCATAGGCTTCATCGACGCAATGCTTGATGATGTTAAGCACGCGCTGGCGTTCGGCCGGATCGAATGCATGCGGATTGAGCTTCATCGGAAACGCTGTCGGCTGGGTCGCATAGCCGACCGTCATATGCGACACTTCCAGGATCTTGCTGGCAATATGCCTGTCGCGCGTGTCCTTGCATGGTCCGACCTCGACCGCCGTCCAGAAATCGTCTTCGGCGATGCGGCGGAGCGTATCGACATAGGTCGCATGGGACTGCATCAGCTCGGGATACGCTTTGAAATGGACCAGCCCGAGTTTCATGTAACCGTAGATCGACTCCTGCATGTCCTGCCTCCGGATGGCCTTTCACATAGGTTTATTAAAACGCATTTTTGCGCCATTGTCATGACGCGCATACAGTCAAGTCAGGCATGCGTCGATTTATGCAGGGATGCGCGTAACCCGCTCGATATTGCTGGCGAGCGTCTCGATCAGGCGGTTGAGAACGAGCCTTCCCTGTTTCGTCGCCCTCACTATGGTTCCATTCGCTGAAAGCTCTATGAGGCCATCCTCATCCAGCAGCTTCAGCGCTTCGGTGCATATTCGATGGCTGGTCGTTCCGGAAAGGCGCTCCAGATCCAGTCCCTCATTGACACGCATGCCCATCATCAGCATTTCCTCGGCCTGGTCCTGATCGCTCAGCAGCTCACGCTGAACTAGGCCGTTGCCCTCTCTATGGACGAGCGTCGCCCATTTTGCCGGATCGCGCTCAGCTGACAGGGCCAGACGACCTTCCGGAGCCATAATGCGTCCATGAGCGCCGGGACCGATACCGGCATATTCGCCATAGCGCCAGTAGAGCAGATTGTGCCGCGCTTCTTCGCCCGGTCGTGCATGGTTGGAGATCTCATAGGCTGGCAGATCCGCGGCATCGCATAGCTCCTGCGTCAGTTCATAGAGCGCCGCCGCGTCATCATCGCCCGGCACGCGCAGCTTTCCCGCTTCATGCAGGCGGTAAAACGCCGTTCCCGGTTCGATGGTCAATTGATAAAGCGAGAGATGCCCAGCGGCGAGCGAAAGGGCATCGGATAATTCGGCACGCCACTCATCAGGCGTCTGGCCGGGGCGCGCATAGATCAGATCGAAGGACACGCGGTCGAAATTGGCGTTGGCGATTTCGATGGCGGCGCGCGCCTCGGCGGCATTGTGCAGGCGCCCTAGAAATTGCAGTTGCTCGTCATGGAGAGATTGCACACCGAGCGAGACGCGGTTGATGCCCGCCGCGCGGAAACCGGCAAAGCTGTTCGCCTCGACGCTTGACGGATTGGCTTCCAGCGTAATCTCGGCATCCGGCTCGACCGGCCAGTGTCCGGCGATGGCATCGAGAATCCGCCCCGCCGTTTCCGGCTGCATGAGCGAAGGCGTCCCGCCGCCGAAAAATACGCTCGATACGCGGCGGCCGGGGGCAAGTTCGGCGTAATAGCCAAGCTCACGCTGGATCGCGCGCAGATAGGCGGCCTCGCTCAGTTCCCGCTTCACATGCGAATTGAAATCGCAATAGGGGCACTTCGCGGCGCAATAGGGCCAGTGAATGTAGATGCCGAAGGCGTTTATCATGAAGCGATATATACGCGGCTTCGGCTGATTATGTAACGGCTAACGACCAGAGCGTCAGCCTGCATATTGATGATCGAATCCTTCAACCACTATCGCGCAGGACTTGGTCGCTTCCAGCCGGAGCGCCTTTAGTGGCTGATAAACCTCGGAATCATACCATTCGCGGGCGCGTTCCATGCTTTCGAATTCGATAATAACCGGGATCACCGGGCTCCAGTCGCCCTCGACGATCTCGAACGGGCCGCCAAGCGCCAGATAGCGGCCGCCAAATTGCTCGACGGTGGCGAAAACCTTCTGCCGGTATTCCCCGGCTTTTTCCGGATCGGTTATTTCGCGGACATCGAAGAAGAAGTAAGCTGCCATTTCAGTGGTTCCCGATAAATGAATGAGTGCGATGCGTTTGTCCGCATCCGTTCAGCCAGTTTAAGGCCCGCATATGACCAGCGACCATGATCAGGCGTCCCGTTTGTTTGTCTCTCCGTCCGGGAATGGGGCCAGTGCGTTTAATCCGATGCAGCAGGCTGGCAAGGCTCTGGAAACGGATCCGCTTTCCCATGTCCTCAGCACGCTCAGGCTGACCGGCGCATTGTTTTTTCTGGTCGATGCGACCTCGCCCTGGTGTGTCGACATTCCGCACACAGAACACTATGCCAACCTGATCCTGCCGCGCTCGCAGCATGTCATCTCCTATCATGTCGTTCTGGAAGGACGCGGTATCGCCAGCGTTCCGGGGCGCGAAGCAGTTCCTTTCGAGGGAGGCGACATTATCCTGTTCCCGCATGGCGACGCATATAAGATGGAAAGCGCGGCTGATGTACCTCCCGAATTCGAATTCGACGAGGCGCTGTATTTCTTCCGCGAAATGGCGGCGGGCAGATTGCCATTCGTGGTGAAGGAGGGCGGCGGCGAGCAGCCACCGGCGAAATTCATCTGCGGTTTTCTGGGATGCGATGCGCGGCCATTCAATCCGCTGCTTGCTAATTTACCGCGCATACTGAAAATCGGACATCAGACGGATGGCAGGGACAGGCTTGACCAGCTTATCGAGATGACAATGGCGGAGATGCAATCGAACGGCGCGGGAAGCCTCGCAATGAGGCTGCGTTTCAGCGAATTGCTGTTTGTCGAGCTACTGCGACGTTATCTGCATCAGCCGGAAAGCGGCCAGAATGGCTGGCTGATGGGCCTTCGCGATCCGGTGACGAGCCGTGTACTGGCCTTGTTGCATGCTGATCCGGCGCGTGACTGGTCGCTTGAGGATCTTGCACGCGAGGCCGGGGCGTCACGCTCAGTCGTTGCCGAGCGCTTTCAGCGGCTGATCGGTCAG
>CAYOUP010000089.1:0-10222 GCA_964407125.1 uncultured Hyphomicrobiaceae bacterium
GGAACTTACTGCAACGGGCTGGTCATCGGTAACGGTATTACAGTCACGATGGACCCAGGCACCTATTACATCAAATCAGGACAATTCAACCTGGGAGGCGGCTCCAAGCTGACCGGTGATGGTGTCACCATCGTGCTGACCACCAATACCAGCGGTTATGCGACTGCGGATATCGGCAACGGCACGCACATCTCGCTGACGGCGCCCACCAGCGGGACGACAGCCGGTATGGTTTTCTTCGGCGATCGGAACGCCCCCAATAATAGCCAGATTGATTTCCAGGGCGGCGCGCATATGGAATTCAAGGGCGCTTTGTATTTCCCATCCATGTCCGTTGTCTATTCGAACGATGTTAGCAACACCAGCGACTGCACGCAGCTCATAGCATGGCACATCGCGTTCGTAGGGGGCTCCCGTTTCAAGAGGATTTGCGACGGTGTTGGCGTCTTACCGATTGGCGGCGCGGGAACGGCCACGGAATTGGTCGAATAGAGGAAGCAAAATGCGCAACTCTGCCTGGACCAGGAGGTTCAAGACAATTCGCAGGGACGAGCGGGCAACGGCAGCGATCGAGTTCGGTCTGTTCGGGCCGCTTCTCATCATATTGCTCGTCGGTGTGTTTGAAATCGGCTTTGCCATGTATGGAGCGATGACGGTGACCAATTCGACGGTAGCCGGCCTGATCTATGCGTCCAAGAACGGCTGGGATCAGGCGGGGATTTCCAATGCCGTCGAGTCCTCCAGCGCGAGCAAGATACAGGCGTCTCCGGCGCCAACGCAGTTTTGCGGTTGCCCTTCCAGTAGCGGCGTGAACACGGTTTCCTGTAATGCCACTTGTTCGAGTGGGGATCCGCCTGGGGAATATATCCGTATCGAGGCAACGCTCGACCGGACGACGTTGTTTTCGAACACGGGGCTGACATTGCCGGACAAGCTGACCGCTCAGGCAATTCTCCGGCAGAAATAGCGGCAGACATTGTGATGAAACGTGTGAACCGGAACATCCCATATTGGCGCTTGGCGATCAGCCTGCTCTTCGGGCGCGCCGGTACGAGCGCAATCGAATATGGAGTCATTCTGCCGATATTTATGGTGTTTTTGCTAGGCATCATGGATACGGGCCGTCTCCTCTGGGTCTATAGCACGCTGCAGCGTGCAACGGATGCCGCTGCACGCTGCGCTTCCGTGAACGCAACGGCATGTGGAACGACCGCGCTAATCAAGGATGATGCGGTGCAAGCGGCGTGGGGGCTGAGCGTAACGTCATCAGCCTTCACGGTCGCGTCGCTAGGCTGCGGCGTTCAGGTCAGCGCCATCTACGAGTTCAAATTCGTCACGCCGGGCTTGAACAATCTGTCGCTGACCGCGTCGTCCTGCTACCCGGAATAACCGTTGCAATAATTCAACTCCCCGGCATATTTTCGCATGCAATACAACTATAAGTTGTTATTACTAAGCGAATCGAAGATGGTGTTTATGGCATTCGCTTCGGGGACTGCCGTCTTGGCTGAATAGAGTTTGCGGCTCGCAAATTTCCCAGGTCTGGCTGCGTAATCCGCATGAGGTGCGTGAACGCTTAGTTGCCTGCTCTCGCCGCTTGAGGATCGTTTGAAAGGGCTGGCCATGCTGAACTGGCTCACCGGTAACATGCGGCGTCATGATATTTCCCCCAATCGCAACGCGCATGCAAAGTGCACACGCGCAGCCTTTCGAGCGCTTGCGCTGTCGGCGTTCATTGGATTTTCCGGACACACGGCGGCCTTTGCGCAAACTGATATCGTTCCGCAGGACAACAAGGTGGATTTCACGCGGATCGCAGTTCCGCTTCACAAATCCCGCACGTTCCGTTTGCGCAAGGAATTCGATTCCGCCGTCGTGGCCGCCCCGGAAATAGCCGACGTCCTGCCGATATCGGATCGCGTTATCTATGTGCAGGGCAAGAAACCCGGTACGACCAATATTTCGATATTCGACAAGACGAAAAATCTACTCGGCGTGATCGACATCGAGGTGACGATCGACACAGACGTCCTGTCCAACAGGATCCGGTCCAGCACCGACAGCCCCGGCATTCGCGTCTCAAGCAATAATGACCAGGTCGTGCTGACCGGCTTGGCGATAAGCTCGACGGATGCCGACCGCGCTGTTTCCATCGCCAAGAGCTTTGCTCCGGATGTGCCTGTCGTCAATCTGATGAAAGTTGCGCCTACTCAGCAGGTGATGCTCAAGGTGCGCTTTCTGGAAGCCAGCCGGGATAACGGGCGCAACCTTGGTTTTAACTGGTTTGCCTCCGATGGCAATAAGCGTGGGATTTCCACCGGTCTCGGAAGTTTTTCCGTTACCAACCCGAACACAGCTATCAATGACGTCACATCGCCGGATGCAGACGCCCAAAGCCCGCTTGGCCTTTCCGTTTTTCAGGCGGCGGGGACTTTTGCAGGCACCATAACCAGCGCGCCTTTCGGCGTTGCTCTGGCAAATCTCGCCAAAGGCGGCGCGAATATCGATGTGCTGATCTCCGCGCTTGAGGAAAGAGGGCTGGCGCGCAGGCTTGCCGAACCCGATCTCGTCGCTCTCTCGGGCGACAAGGCCAGCTTCCTTGCTGGCGGCGAGATACCGATTCCTGTTCCCCAGCCATCGTCGACAGGAACGACCCTCACCGTCGAATACAAGCCGTTCGGCGTACAACTGACCTTCGTCCCGACGGTGCTGGCAGACGGCATCATCAACCTCCGCCTGGCGCCATCGGTCAGCCAGCTCGATTACACCAATGCCATTCGCAACGGGGGGTATTTGATCCCTGCACTGTCGAAACGGGAAGCGCGCACGACCATCGAACTTCGTGACGGGCAGAGCTTTGCCATTGCGGGGCTGCTCCAGCGCGACGGACTGCGTAATATATCGGAGGTTCCGTGGCTCGGCTCCGTACCGGTGCTTGGCGCGCTGTTCCGCAGCTCGGCCTATCAGCAAAGCGAAACCGATCTCGTGGTCATCGTGACGCCTCATATCGTAGCTCCCGCGGCGCCCGGACAACAGCTCGCCACGCCGCTTGACGACACCCTGCCAAGCAATGACCGGGACTTTTTCCTGATCGGTAAGACCGAGGTGGAAAAGAAGTACTCAAAATTCGTGACATCGGGGGAAGGCGTGGAAGGACCTTATGGGCATATGATTTTTCTCGATCAACACTGACCATTTGAAAATTAGAAGAAAAAACAATGATCAAACAAAGTTCCTGTGTTCTTTTTGCCTTCCTTGCCATGACAGGCCCGGCCTGCGCGGGCGGCGATCTTTTCGAGGAGTTGTTCGCACCTTATACGCAGCGCATCGAAGGGGTATCGCCCGGCGCCGGTAATGCAAAGGCGATCAATTCGGCGACGCAAATCATTAATCCGTGGCCGCCCTATGCTGCCAATCGGCACATACCCGCGAATGGCGAGCGAATGGTCGGAGCCATCGAACGGTATCGGGACGTGAAAAAGCTCGCGGAAACGCCGCCAACGCTTGAGCCGGATACGATCAGCACGAGCGATGTTACCGGAGGCAGTGGCTCCGGTTCCGGTGGAACAAGCCAGTGAGAATGATTCCATGACAGTCTATCGGCAGGCGCCAAAATCCTTGCCCTCAAGGGGACCGGCCGTGCTTGGGCGGTATGACAGGTTGTGTGCTCTTCGCATCTGTATCGCGGCGCTTATGGCGATTTCTGTCACCGGTTGTGCAGGCGATATGAGTCCATCATGGGAAGCGGAGACCACAAACTCGATCCAGCAGCCCGACAGTGTAAAATATTATCCTTCCGACGAGCCCTACAAGCTTGGCGTCGAGCATTTCAATCGTGGCTATTATGGTCTGTCCGAGCGATATTTCCGCGACGCTGTCGAAAAGGCGCCGAAAGATGCCTCCGCCTGGATCGGTCTGGCGGCAAGCTATGACCGTCTCCTGCGCTTTGATCTGGCGGATCGCGCCTATGCGCAGGCTATAAGGCTCAAAGGCGAGACGGTTCAGATCCTCAATAATCAGGGTTATTCATACATGCTGCGCGGCGATCTGGACCGGGCACGCAGAAAATTCCTCAAGGCTGCGTCTCTCGAACCCAGCAACCCGACAATCCGCAATAACGTCCTGCTGCTCGATGCCAGCCAGCGTTATATCAGGCGTTCTCCAGAGGGCTGAGCAAGAGCACTGACACATTCACATGGTTCATGTGTCAGTGCTCTAATCTTTTGTTTTGTATCAATTTTGCCAAACTTCGGCTGAAGCCTCCGTTTGGATCGATGCACTAGTGCTTGCCCGCGAATACGTCCATCACACGGATGACGGCTGGGCCGCCGACAATCAGGAAGATCGTCGGCATGATCATCACCATGACCGGTATGGTCATCAGCGCTGGAAGACGGTTCGCACGCTCCTCCAGCAGCGTGAGCTGTTCATTCCGCATCTCTTCGGCCGCGTTCCGTAGCGATTGCGCGAGCGGCGAACCGTATCGAAGGCTTTGCGCTAACGTTCCGACGACGGTTCGCACGGACGGTATGTCAACCCTGTCAGCGAAATTTTCGAGCGCCAGATCCCGGCTTGGAAGGATACTGATTTCAGCCCAGGTGAAGGCCAGCTCGTCAGCGAGGGCGGGTTGGGTCAGCTTGATTTCCTGCGATACGCGGTGGATGGCGTTCTCCAACGATATGCCGGATTCCACACATATCGCCATCAATTCGAGCGTATCCGGCAACCCTTTACCAACGGCCTTGCGGTGTTTTGACAGTCCTCTCCGGACAATGACGACAGGCAGGAACCATGCGATCATCGCCGCACCAAGCGCAAAAGCGATCGAAAGGATCTGAGTGGGAGCCGGCACGAACAGCATCACCGGCACGCCCGCAATCCCTGCCAATGCAAGCCTGAGCGCGATAAAATAGGTCGGGACAGACTCCGCGGAAACGTTATAGGTGGCAAACATGCGCATGATCTGCCGCTGTTCGGCCTCAGAAAAACCCGCAATCGCGTCTTGCTGCTTTTCCTTGTCGGCAGACCTTGTCTCGCGGGCGATCCCGCTGATGGCCTGAACCTTCGCGATACGGCGCGTGAGCGCTTCTTTGTCCTGACGCACACCGGCCGCGACTAACACCAGTCCACCGGCCATAAAAGCCATGATGATCAAGGCAGGCGCCAGATTTGGCAATGTCGGGAACTGATGCAGCAGTGTATCCATAATTTCTGTTAGCCTATCCGTTTGTAACGCTGTTCATCATTTTCTTCATGGTTATCATTGACATCAGCAATCCGCCTGCCGCCATTGCCAGAATTATATGGCCGCGCGGGTCGTAGATCAGCGGCGAAAGATAATCCGGCTGGATTATCAGCAGTGCGCTGAGGGTGAGGAAGGGTAGCGATCCCAGCACATAGGCAGACATCCGGATCTCCGATGTCATGGCCGTGGCTTTGGCTCTTACTGCGCGACGTTTGCGAATGACGCTCGCAAGCGATTCGAGCGTAAATACCAGATTGCCGCCCGTGGAGTATTGCAAATTCACCGTAACTGTGAAGAAACGGAAATCCGGCAGGTTGATCTTCTGACTGTTGGCAGCCAGAGCCTCGCTCAAAGGTATGCCGATTCTCATCTGGTCCGAAATGGTGCGGAAAACCTGGCCGACTGGTTCTGGAGCATCTTCTCCGACTGTGCGCATTGCAGCCGTTGCAGGCATACCGGCGCGCAACATTCGCGCCACTGTATCGACCGCGTCCGGAAACTGTTCGTTGAACTTGCGCTCCGCCTTGCGCTGTTCCTTGAGAAGCAAGCGATGTGGAATGTAATAGGCTGTCACGACGCAGATCGCGACTGTTATCAGATAATCTATCTCAAACGCTGACCGGATCACAAACCAGACGGTGGTTGCGCTGACAATTGCGATCAGCATCAGCTTGCCCGATCCGCTTTTAATGCCCCAGTGGCTATCCATGCCCCACGCGAAAATCCCTTGGACGTAATCGTTGACGTGGTGGAGGATTTTGGTCTTGAAGCGGCCCGTGGCCGGACCAGTCGCATGCGGGTTACTGGTCCGCGCCACCATATTAATGCGCTGCTCGACCTTCAGCCTGTTACGCCGCGTCAGGAAATACGCGCCTACAAGCGTAATAGTGCCGGTCAGCATTATGATCGCGATGAATATCAGGACCAACATCGTTCTATGCCTCCCCCGATGGGCCGATGCCAAGCGCTTCAAGAAAAGCTCTGGCGACCCCGAAATATTCCAGCCGCGGCAGAAAGTTTGGCCGAACCGGGGTCGCGATGAACTCGCCTTTCAGCGTGCCGTCCGGGTGTTCCCCCTCAAACTCATATTTGAACAGTGTGCCAAGCACGATAACATCTTCCTCCATACCCAGCACTTCTGAGACTTCCGTTACCCTGCGCGCCCCGTCCCTCATGCGCTCAACCTGAATGACGAGATCAATCGCCCGGCTGATCTGATGACGGATCGCCTTCACCGGCAGGCTCAGATTCGCCATGAGGATCATGGTCTCGATGCGCGATACGGCGTCGCGCGCCGAGTTCGAGTGTATTGTCGACATGGATCCGTCATGACCGGTATTCATCGCCTGCATCATGTCGAACGCTTCCGGACCGCGAACCTCACCGATGATGATCCGGTCAGGGCGCATCCGCAAAGCGTTGCGAACAAGGGCGCGCTGGTCTATCTGGCCGCGCCCCTCGATGTTGGCGGGGCGCGTTTCGAGTTGGATGACGTGTTCCTGCTGAAGTTTCAGCTCGGCGGCATCTTCAATGGTAATGATGCGTTCCGTCGGTTCGATCATCTGGGAAATTGCGTTGAGCAATGTCGTCTTGCCCGATCCGGTGCCACCGGAGATGATGATGTTGAGCTGGCATCGCGCGGCGATTTCCAAAGCCTTGGCAAGTCCTGGCGATACCGATCCGACCTTGATGAGATTGGAGAAGTCCAAGATCGTATTGGAGAATTTTCGGATCGAGATGCAGGGCCCTTTGAGGCTCAGTGGGGGGATCACGACGTTGACGCGACTGCCATCTATTAGCCGGGCGTCGAGCATCGGGCTTGACTCGTCAACGCTGCGCCCAACCGATGATGCTATTCTCTGCGCGACATGCAGGACATGGGCGTTATTCCTGAATTTGAGATTAGTCAGTTCAAGTTTCCCGCGCCGTTCGACATAGATCATGTCGGGACCGTTGATCAGTATGTCGCCAACGCTCGGATCCTCCAGCAAAGGGTCGATCGGTCCGAGACCGACCATTTCATCGACGATATTGCGCGCAAGCCGGTCCTGCTCGGACTGATTGAGCAGCAAGCCGTTTTCGTTTGCGATTTCGGTCACCATCGTTTCGACGAAGCTAGTCAGTTTTGGCTTCGTCATCTTGATGGCGGTAATCGGATCGATGCGCGTGAGAACCTGTGCGCGAATGAGATCTTCGGTATTGCTCCCGGCATTTATGCCTGAGCTTGCGATTTTCGCTCCGATTTTTGTCTGTGTGACTTTATTCGGAAGCGGCTCGGCCACATCGGGCAGAGGGGCCTCAACTTTGATTTTTCGTCCGAATGCGCTCATGTCAGCCAAATATCTTGCTCAGGAATGGTCGGGATGTCTCGACGGCATCGCCCGTCAGATGATGCAGGATGTTTGTAAGGCCCCGGTTGAACACCGCGCATTGTTGCATGGCCTCAATTCCGTAGTTGGAAGCCGATGTCATCTTGCTGTCATAGGGGATGACGAAATCGGGCTCCTTGCCGCAACCTTTGATGAAGTCCGCATCTGACAATCCGCCATGCGGCGTCACGTGATTAAGGACGTGGATCGTGCTGCGTTCAGGCGAATCCGCGCCGAGATATTCGCGCCAACGCGCAACGTCACGAGCCGCCGTCAGGCTCGAATTGCTGATCAGAATGCTGATGCTCTGCATATGAAGGAGGCGCGGCAGACTGCTGGCGACATATGCGGGCAAATCGACAACAACGAACCTGTAGCGCGCGATCAGCTTCTCCAGGAGCGGCAGTGCACCGGATTCTGTTGGAATGAGGGGTGTGTCCAGCGATTCCAGTGTTGCCAGCAGGTCCAGACGTTCCGAGAGGTGCTTGGCGCCACGCTCAAGATACAGCTTGTCCACGCGTTCAGGATGCTCGAAAGCTTCGCGGAGTGCATTGCTTGAGGACGTATCGAGTTGCAGTGCG
This sequence comes from uncultured Hyphomicrobiaceae bacterium, assembly GCA_964407125.1. Lineage (GTDB taxonomy): Bacteria > Pseudomonadota > Alphaproteobacteria > Rhizobiales > Rhodomicrobiaceae > JAHQVI01. The sequence goes on from CAYOUP010000089.1 coordinate 8,196, forward strand.
GTGTCTCCGCATTGAATATCGAGATCCAAAAGCATGGTATGCCGGTGGCGCACCTCGGCCAGGTGCCATGCGATGTTGGTGGCGATCGTCGTTGTGCCTACACCGCCGCGCATGCCCAGCACGAAGACGAGCTTGCCGGTACGCATTCTCGGCTGTTTGTTTTTCGGAAAAAGAGTATTGTTGCAGGTGCGGGTGAAAACATCGCGCACCACAGGCTTCAGAAAATACTCGCTGATACCGATATTCTTCAGGTCGCGATAAAGAACGATGTCATTCCTGTCGCCGATAACGAGTACCGTGACATCCGGCTCGCAGACATCTGCAAGTTTCCGCATGCTGGCCACAGGGTCATCGACACCGCTGACATCGACGATCAGGAGATTCGGCGAACGGTCTTTCTTGAATGCCGTGATGGCGGTATCGACCGTTCCCGACGTGAATGATGCATTGTCAAGACCGATTATGTTCAGCGACTGGCGGATGATGCCTTCAGAGTCCTGATCATTGACGAAAACATGAGTCGTGGGCGTTCCCTTGCGAGCGGGCGCCGCGTCCGAGACCGGGGGTGTTGCAAGTACTTCAGTCATCGTTCTGTTCGTTCCGGTTGATGCTGTCCGCTTACTGGTAGGTCGAAGGCGGCCTGCGTATCAGGCTTTCGATCCCTAATGTTGAATCTTTTTGCGGGGCTATGACAGGCTTTCCGGCAAACTCCTTCAAGGCCGGGGAGGCGTCCGATGCCCATGTCGGCGCTCGGCGTGTTGTCGTTTCATTCTGCTCACTGAGCGTTGCTAACGAGCGGACGGAGAGTTGCAGCGTACCAAGTTGCGTCGCGACGAAAAGCTTCTCCGCCCCCAGCTCGTTCAATTCAAGCGTAACGGTCTTCGGGACCGTCGAAGAACCGGATGTCTCCTCAATTACAGCCTCGGTTTTGGATGGCTTGCTCAGCTGCCGGTCGACGGCGATGACCCGGACGTTTCGCAATATTGTCTCCGCAACCGAGCGGCGCGAGAGATCAACGACACCATCACCAAGATTTTGAGTCAGAATGACATCCACATAATCGCCCGGCAGGACAAGGCCCGACGAGCTTTGCGGAGCATTCACCGATATGGAGACGGCGCGATTACCGGGTTTCAGGACGGCGGCCAGGAATTGGCGGTCATACGGCATGACCAGATCGGCGGCCAGCAATGTTTCGCCTTCGGTAAAATCGCGGCGGGTTATTGCGCCCAGAATGTTTTCCGATCCTGCCTGCCCGCGCAGGATCGCGCCGGGGTTAATGTCTTCCGGTTTGGCCTTTTTCCATTCAATATCGGATTCGCGCAAAAGCGTTCCGGCCTTCAGGGGAAGCGCCGTTATAAGGATTTCATGATCCGCGACAGCTGGCGTTTCCACCGCTGACGATTGAGCGGTCTGGGAATCAGAAGACGCGCCCCCACGTAGCAGGCTCATCGCCATGACGATGCCAGCCAGCACGAAGAGTATCCCGAAGATGACTAGAACATTACGTAAAAACATTGCGGAGGCTCACTTATGATATAGCTGACGATCCCGGCGAGGATGGCGAATCCATACGGCATCGGTTCGCCCGCCGTGATTTTCGCCTTTTCCGATTCAAGCAGGGTGGCCGGCGGATTGATGGACCCGGCCGTGACGGGCGCTGGCTCTTGTGCCGCGGATTTTGCAAGGACGTATCGCGCCGCCAGATAAAGGCATCCGAGAACACCGCCGGCGATGACAATCATTGCAAGCAGAATGGGAATGTCAGCGGGCGGAACAAGGAGGCTTGCAGCGCAGATCAGCTTGACATCGCCTCCACCCAGTACGTTGTAGCGGGAGAGCATACCAAGCGTAAAAATCAGAAGGATCGCCGCGATCAGGCTGATCCATAAAGCCTCTGGTCTGGAAACAAGAATCAGAAGGATTGCGCAAACCGAAACAATGCCGACGATCTCGTCCGGAATAATCCGATCTCTGAAATCAGTTGCGGCCGCGACGCAGACACATAGTAAGACAACGGTCCAAAG
>CAYOUP010000090.1:0-10210 GCA_964407125.1 uncultured Hyphomicrobiaceae bacterium
ACTAGCCGGTTGAAATCGGATCGTCATGCCTGAACTTCCCGAAGTCGAGACGGTGCGGCGGGGACTTGCGCCTGTTCTGGAGGGGGCGTCCTTTGCCTATGTCGAGCAGAGGCGGCCCGATCTGCGTTTTCCCTTCCCGGATCAGTTCACGCAGCGTCTTACCGGGCACGCCGTGCTCAAGCTTGAGCGGCGGGCCAAATATCTGCTTGCGCGGCTGGACAACCGGCAGACACTTGTCATGCATCTCGGCATGAGCGGCCGTTTCATCATTGGCAGCCATGCGGACGCGGCACAGGGCGCTGAGACCATGCCGGGTGCGTTCGCTTACAAGGCTGGGGAAAGCGACAAGCATGATCATGTGGTCTTCGAGATGAGCAATCTCGCCGTGATTCGCTACAATGATGCGCGGCGCTTCGGATATATGACGCTGATCGCCGATGAGGAATTCGACGCGCATCCGCTGTTCCGAAAGCTCGGGATCGAACCGCTTGGCGGCGATCTCGACCCCGCATTTCTGGCGCGGAAAGGGCACGGGCGCAAACAGCCGCTGAAAAGCTTTCTGCTCGATCAGCAGATTATCGCCGGGCTTGGCAATATCTATGTGTGCGAAGCCCTGTTCCGGGCCGGATTGAAGCCGGACAGCTCTGCGTCCATGCTGGCGACCAAGAGCGGCGCGCCAAGCCAGGCGGCGAAGCGGCTTGCGCCTGCGATTCTCGCGGTGCTGGAAGATGCGCTTGCGGCAGGCGGATCGTCACTGCGCGATTATCGCAAGGCCGATGGATCGCTCGGCTATTTTCAGCATAGTTTTTGCGTTTACGGACGGGAGGGCGAGCCTTGCAGGAAGCCACGTTGCCGCGGGGTGATCCAACGTCTAGTACAAAACGGACGTTCAACCTTTTATTGTTCTAATTGTCAGAGATAGAGCTGCCCTACGGGAGATCAGGATGAGTTATCAGTATATAATCGCCGAGAAGAAGGGCCGCGTTGGCATAATTACCTTCAATCGCCCCGAAGTGCTTAATGCGCTGAGCGCCGCCCTTACGAGAGAATTGCGCCAGGCAGTCGAGGCCTTCGATGCGGATAATGAGATCAACTGCCTGATTCTTACCGGGTCTGAGCGCGCCTTTGCAGCCGGAGCCGACATTAACGAGATGGCAAACTTGACCGTCTCTGAACTGATAGCGAACGACTTTATCGACGATTGGGAAAGCGTTGCCCGTTGCCGCAAGCCGATCATTGCGGCGGTGCGAGGCATTGCGCTGGGCGGCGGATGCGAGATTGCCCTGATGTGCGATATCATCATTGCAGGTGATACGGTGCGTTTCGGTCAGCCGGAGATCAAGATCGGCGTGATCCCCGGCGCGGGCGGATCGGTTCGTCTGGCGCAATATATCGGCAAGGCGAAAACGATGGATATGTGCCTGACCGGGCGGATGATGGGGGCGCAGGAGGCGGAGAGCTGCGGGCTGGTCAGCCGTGTCGTGCCGGATGCCGAGGTCATGACGGAGGCGATGAAAGTGGCCGAGACCATTGCCGGCTATTCGCAGATTGCCCTGATGGCCGGGAAAGAGGCCATAAGTAACGCGTATGAGACTATGCTTGGCGAAGGCGTTCGTTTCGAGCGCCGCATTTTTCATTCGCTATTTGCGACCGAGGACCAGAAGGAGGGTATGGCGGCCTTCCTCGGCAAGCGCAAGCCGGAGTTCAAGGACCGCTGATCAGGTCAGGCGGGCAGGGGGCTCAAAGCGTCCTGTTTTACCGCTTGGGTGGTTAAACGCCGTAATAATCGCGATACCAGTCGACGAATTTCTGAACGCCCTCCTCGATCGGCGTGTCCGGCGTGAAACCGGCGTCCCGCATCAGATCGTCGACATCGGCATAGGTTGCCAGCACATCGCCGGGCTGCATGGGCAGGAAATTTTTCTCTGCGGTGCGGCCCGTCGCCTTTTCGATGGCGGCGATGAAATCCATCAGCTCGACAGGCCTGTGATTGCCGATATTGTAGATTCTGTAGGGCGCGGATGAGGTCGCCGGATCTGGGGTTGAACTATCCCAATCGGCGTTCGGGTGCGCCGCGCGTTCCGAGATACGCACGATGCCTTCGACAATATCGTCGATATAGGTGAAGTCGCGGGCGTGCTTGCCGTGATTGTAGACGTCGATCGGTTCTCCGCTGAGAATCTTGCGCGTGAAGGTGAACAGCGCCATGTCCGGCCGTCCCCACGGCCCGTAGACGGTGAAGAATCGCAGGCCCGTGACGGGTATCCGATAGAGATGTGCATAGCTGTGCGCCATTAGCTCGTTGGATTTCTTGGTGGCGCCATAAAGGCTGAGTGGATGATTCGCGCCGTGGTGCTCGCTGAACGGCATCTGCGTATTCGCGCCATAGATAGACGAGGACGACGCATAGACGAGATGCTCGGTTTTGGTCTGCCTGCAGCCCTCGAGTATGTGCAGAAAGCCAGTCAGATTTGATGAAATATAGTCGTGGGGGTGCGTGATCGAATGCCTCACGCCAGCCTGTGCGGCAAGATGAATGACGCGCTGAGGCTGCTCTTTGGCAAATAAAGTCTCGATCGCTTCCCGGTCCGCAAGGTCTGTCTTGACGAAATGGAAACCATTGCGGCCTTCGATCTGCTTGAGCCGGTTTTTCTTCAGCTCCGGATCGTAATAATCATTCAGATTGTCCAGCCCTACGACTTCATGGCCGAGATCAAGAAGCTTCCTTGCTGTAAAGAAGCCAATAAATCCGGCTGCGCCGGTCACCAGAATTTTCATGAGGCTCCCGATTCGGGTTGGATATTTCTCCAGATAAGCGCGCTTGCAGCGCTCTACCGTTGACGTATTACGAGGCGGGTATTATACACGCAACACAGTTTCTTATCCTAAATGGGAATACGTTGCTCACACGCAACTTCGAGGCGGCTTGGTCCGCTATCTGATCGGCTTTGTTTCAAGGTTACAGGAAATGGCAAATACAAAATCCGCCAAGAAGGCGGTACGCGTGATCGAACGCAAGACTGCGATCAACAAGAACCGGCGTAGCCGCATGCGCGGTTTTATCCGCAGGGTCGAGGAAGCGATCGCGACTGGCGACAAATCCACGGCCGAAAGCGCATTGCGTGCAGCTCAGCCCGAGGTCATGCGCGGCGCGCAAAAAGGCGTGGTTCACAAGAATACGGCTTCCCGCAAAATTTCGCGCCTTTCGGCCCGAATCCGCGCTCTGGCGGGCTGATTGCGTTCCGAAATCACGACTCCTTCGAGTCCGTTGCAGAATTGTAACGCCCGGTTTTTGCCGGGCATTTCTTTTTTTGGCTATTGATTTTCAGAATATGTTTTGAATCAACGTGTTAACGATTTGTTAAGATATTTCAACCAGAAGTTACATATAGGGATTTTTTACAATCAAGAAAAAAATCGGGCGAGACAGGCACATTCGTGTTGACCCGTAGGTCATATTAACTGGCCCGAACTTGTGGTTAAAAATCCTTAAAAATCAGTGTGTTGTGTCAATCTTACTGAGTCGCGTGTTTCAAATGTTCAAGTTCCCTTCTCCTACCGACGCCATGTCCCCGCGGGCTCCTCGAGGGCCGTTGCATTGCAAGCGCCGGACAATCTGTGTATATTTCTCAGCATCCGAACGGGGGAGTTTTTTTCCTCCTGATGTGCTTCCTTTGTATTGCGTACCGCCATTCTGATCGTTTGCGAGATGGCACTTGCAGGCGAGAGTGAATGAATTTGTAGAAGGTATTTGTGGTTTACCAAGGAGGTTGTTTCTCGCATTATGTCTGCTTCGATTTTTATTTGTGCGGCGTTCGAAGTCCTGATTTGCGGTAAACGGTCTTCCAGCAGGAGGTTTTCATGTTTAGCGGGTTAGAGCGACAGCGGACGGCCGCAAACCGTGTGAAGAGTGTCGCGTGGGCCTGGGTCAAAGCGCGTGACACTTTAGACAGGCGCGGATCGAATCGGCCGGTATCGAGACTGACGGAAAATATTCTTAAGCCTGCGGTTAGCGACTCTCAGGAAGTTGAGAAGTGGCGGGACCGTATGGCGGCGGTCGCGTATCGGAAGCTTGCCCGTCAACTTTGCGAACAATTCTATAATTTCTCCATTTTCCAACCTTGGCGCAGCCGTCCAGCCGAAGCTGTGGCGACGAGCCGAATGTTAAGCCCGGCGCTACCAGCCTATTGCCGTGACACATCACAGGCAAAACAGGAAAGCATCGGGGCCGAGCGAAATGGGCAAACCCGGATTCTCACGGCGGTATTGCCGGACCGATCCGGAGCGCAAGGCGCTGTGCTCATAACGTTGAGGCCGAAAGCGGCTTAGCCGTTCCAGAGACTTCATTAACATTAGTAACAGCTGTCCACCTAAGAGGCAGCGTGTGAGGCTTCGTGTGCGCATTCACGCATGCAAGCTTGAAAGCGGGGTATTGCAAGTGACAACTTTAGAACTCAGCAACGATGTCATCGAAGACAAATGGCGCCGGATTCAGGCACGGTTGCGCGCCGAGCTTGGCGAGGACGTGTTCACGAGTTGGTTCGGCCGGATGGAGCTGGAATCCTATTCCGATGGCTCGGTCCATGTTTCGGTGCCGACGAAATTCTTAAGAAACTGGTTGCAGTCGCATTATGCGGACAGACTGCTGAAATGCTGTAAGGCCGAGCTTGACGTCGCCGACAGTGTGGAATTCCGCGTGCGCCAGCCGCATGATGCCGCAATGGCCGAGCGCCGCCGCCTCGAAGCGCCCGCCAAGGCGCTTGCCGCCAAGAGCGAAACGTCACAGCAGATCGAGCCCGCCATGCGCGACGGCCGCACCGGTTGGGACGGTTTCGAAGGCTCGCCGCTGGAGGCGCGGTTTACGTTCTCCTCATTCATCGTCGGTGCGTCGAACCGGCTTGCGCATGCCGCGGCGTTGCAGGTCACCGAGGCCGTCGCCGATCAGCCATTGCGCTATAACCCTTTGTATATTCATGCAAAAGTTGGGCTGGGAAAAACACATCTGCTCCATGCTATTGCCTGGGAAGTGAAGCAGCGCAAGCCGCGCGCCAAGCTGCTTTATCTGACGGCGGAGCGTTTCATGTACAGCTTTGCCGAAGCCTTGCAGGCGCGCGACTCAGTCGCATTCAAGGACAAGATCCGTGCGATCGACATTTTGCTGATCGACGACATCGAGTTTTTGCAGGGCCGAACTTTCCAGCAGGAGTTCTGCCACACGCTGAATTCGCTGATCGATGGCGGCAAGCAGGTCGTCGTTGCCGCCGACTGCCCTCCGATGCAGCTTGAAAGTTTCGACGCGAGAATGCGGTCGCGGCTGTCCGGCGGTCTCGTCGCGGAAGTTGCGTCGATGGATTACGATCTCCGCCACAAGATCCTCAAGCGCCGGGCTGCCGAAAAGGCGGAGAAGGATCGCGGATTTGGCATTCCGGAGCCGGTCATCGAATATCTGACCTCGCAGCTCACGGAAAGCGGGCGTGAACTGGAGGGCGCCATTACCCGCATACATGCCTCCTATCAACTGACGTCCCAGCCGATCACCGTTGATAGCGCTGAGCAGATCATTGGCGATCTGATCCGCGGCAAGGAACCGCGGCGCGTCAAGATCGACGACATTCTGCGTGTCGTGATGAAACATTTCGGCGTCAATCGCGGCGATCTTCTCTCCAGTCGCAGGAACCGCTCGATTGTGCGTCCGCGCCAGATCGGCATGTATCTCGCCAAATCGCTGACTTCAAGATCGCTTCCTGAAATCGGACGGCGCTTCGGCGGGCGCGACCACACCACCGTCTTGCACGCGATAAGAAAGATCGATTCGCTGCTTGCAGAGGATCCGGGGCTGAAGGAAGAAGTCGAGGTTCTGAAGCGTCTTCTCAAGGAATAGGCGATAATTAGCGAGAATTACCGGAAATACTTGATCGAAGGCGGATGCCCGGTGAATGCCGGGCATCTGTCGCAACTAGCGCATCGATCCAAACGGAGGCTTCAGTCGGAGTTTGGTGAAATTGATGCAAAACAAAGGGTTAGCGTACTGACATATGAACCATGTGAGTGTGTCGGTGCGCGAGCAGAAAGAACTGGGAAGCGGGCCGGATCTAACCGGATGTAAGCCTGCGCAGCAGTGTTTTCTTGTTGCGTAGAAGTGCTAATATCCGCCGGAGGAATCGCCGATAAGACCAGATGTGGTGGAATCAGGCGATTTGGTTTAGCTAGTCTTGACGATGCATGGCATGAGTGGCGGCCTGTCTGAGAAGCGCTGTATCCGGGAGTAAGCGCGAACGAGAAATGTGATGGGGAGTTCCGGTCACGGGATGCGCTCTACGCAAACAGGGGATTGGCAATGCGTTTTTTAATCGAGAAGGCAGCGCTCTTGAAAGCGCTCCAGCATGTGACAAGTGTGGTCGAGCGGCGAAATACCATCCCGATTCTTGCCAATGTTTCCCTGCGCGCAGAGGCTGACGCCCTTCACCTGAAAGCGACCGATCTCGACATTGAGGTTACCGAATCGGCCAAGGCCGAAATCATGACGCCGGGCGGAACGACGGTTTCTGCCCATACGCTTCACGATATTGTCCGCAAGCTGCCCGACGGCGCGCAGATCGAGCTCGCCGACAAGGGAGATGAAGGCCGGCTCGCGATCACGGCCGGGTCGTCCCGATTCCTGCTCGCGTGTCTTCCGGCCGATGATTTTCCCGAACTCGGGCTGGACGGCATGTCGCACAGCTTCAAGATCCATGCGCGCGACTTGGCCCAACTCATTGAAAAGACCCGTTTCGCCATCTCAACCGACGAAACGCGCTACTATCTCAACGGTATCTATTTCGAAGCCAAGGAAACGCCGGAAGGCGCGTTTCTCCGCGCCGTCGCCACGGACGGCCACCGCCTCGCGAGAATGGACACAGCCCTGCCGGACGGCGCAGCCGGAATGCCGGGCATCATCCTGCCCCGCAAGACAGTTCAGGAACTGGCAAAGCTTCTTGCCGATTATGCCGATGAGGTGCTTGTGGAACTGTCGGCCAACAAAATCCGCTTCAAGGCCGGTGATATTGTCCTGACGTCCAAGCTGATCGACGGCACCTTCCCCGACTATCAGCGCGTCATACCGCAAAGCAACGACAAGACCATGCATATCGGCAAAGCGGATTTCATCAGCGCTGTCGACCGTGTCTCGACGCTTTCGAGCGAAAAGGGCCGTGCGGTCAAACTGAACATTTCCGGCGGGAAACTTGTGCTTTCCGTCAATAACCCGGAATCCGGTTCGGCAACCGAGGAAATGGCGCTCGAATATGAGGGCGATGCTCTGGAAATTGGCTTCAATGCTCGCTATCTAATAGACATCGCAAGCCAATTTGAAGGCGAGCGCGCGGTGTTTAAAATGTCCGATCCCAGCGCGCCGACGCTGCTTCAGGAGGAAGGTGATCCATCTGCCCTTTATGTGCTGATGCCGATGCGCGTCTGAGCGCCGCGCAGTCAGGCGATATCGGGTGATTTTTGACGAATTGGTAAGTTGACGGGAGGGTACGCCATATCGGCATCGTACCAATTCGGGACCGAAATCCCAGACAAGCAGGCAAGGCGCCTTCATCTTACGCGTGTCAGCCTTTCCGATTTTCGCAATTACCGGAGCTGCGCTTTCACCCTTGATGACGGCTCTGTTGTGCTGGCAGGGCGAAACGGTTCCGGGAAAACCAATATTCTGGAAGCCATCTCCATGCTTTCGCCCGGGCGCGGGCTGCGCGGGGCGGCTTTCAGCGATCTTTCCTGCATGAAAGGAGCGGGCGGCTGGACTGTTTCGGCACATCTTTCGCTCGATGGCGACCGGATCACCGTGGGAACGGGCCAGAAACCCGATCCTGCCGGGGCGGGGCCGGCCTCCCGCATCGTACGGATCGACGGCGAGCAGGCGGCGAGTTCAGGCATTCTCGGCGATTATCTGCAAATCCTGTGGCTGATCCCGGCGATGGATGGTCTGTTCACCGGGGCAGCCTCCGAGCGCAGGCGCTTTCTGGACCGTATGGTTGCCACATTCGACCGCGCCCACCGGACCCGCCTGAATCATTTCGACCGCGCCATGCGGCAGCGCAACAAGCTCCTGGAAACCGGCGAGCGGTCCGAGCGGATGTTCGAGGCGATCGAGGCGCAGATGGCCGAAATCGGCACAGCGATCTCCGCCGCAAGGATCGAAGCGCTTGAGAGACTTGCGCATTATGCGGGACACGGCACAGGGATCGCAAATAATGGCTTCCCGCATGCGCTTCTGGCGCTTGAAGGAACGCTTGAGCATGCGCTACAAGAACGGCCGGCTGTCGATGTCGAGGATGATTATGCACGCATTCTTGCCGCCGGACGCGATCGTGACCGCGCGGCAAAGCGCACATTATCCGGCCCGCACCGCAGCGATCTGGCAGTCCGGCACGGCCCGAAAGACATGCCAGCGGCGCTGTGCTCCACCGGCGAGCAGAAAGCCCTGCTGATCGGCCTTGTCCTTGCTCACGCGAAAGCCGTGAAAGATGCGCGCAGCGGACTTGCGCCATTGCTGCTTTTAGACGAAATTGCAGCCCATCTGGATGATCTGCGCCGGGAAGCGCTTTTCGGGGAAATCGAAACGCTTGGCGCGCAGGCCTGGTTTACCGGAACGGACCGGGAAGCCTTTGCCCCGCTGCGGAGCAAGGCGCAATTTTTCGATATAGAAGACGGCAGAGTGCTGCCGGTAGACGGCAAAGACATGCCGGGACCGTTACCCATGAGAATGGGATAGAGGAACAAAGGTTTATGAACGCCCATACCGCTCCCAGAGTCGACACAAATCAGGATTACGGCGCCGATTCCATCAAGGTTCTTAAAGGGCTGGATGCTGTCCGTAAGCGTCCCGGCATGTATATCGGCGATACGGATGACGGCTCGGGACTGCACCATATGGTCTACGAGGTCGTCGACAATGCGATCGACGAAGCGCTTGCGGGTTATTGCGACCGGGTTATCGTCACGCTCAATGCGGATGGCTCGGTCACCGTGGATGATAATGGCCGCGGCATTCCGACGGACATGCATGAAGAGGGTGTCTCTGCTGCGGAAGTCATCATGACCCAGCTTCACGCCGGCGGTAAATTCGACCAGAATTCCTACAAGGTTTCGGGCGGTCTTCATGGCGTGGGCGTTTCCGTTGTGAACGCGCTGTCATCGCGGCTGGATCTCACGATCTGGCGCGGTGGCAAGGAGCACGAACTCAGCTTCGAACATGGCGTGGCGACCAAGCCGCTTGAAATCACCGGCGAGGCCGACCGGACGGGCACGCGCGTAACATTCACACCATCCCCCGGAACGTTCACATCAATCGAGTTCAGCTTTTCAACGTTGGAGCATCGTCTGCGTGAGCTGGCTTTTCTGAATTCCGGCGTGCGTATCATTCTGGAAGATCGCCGCGGTGCGGACCCGAAAATCGAGGAAATGATCTATGATGGCGGGCTGGAAGCCTTTGTCCGCTATCTGGACCGCACCAAGACCGCATTGATCGGGACACCGATCGCCGTCAAGATCGAGCGCGATGGGGTTACAGTGGAGTCGGCGCTGTGGTGGAACAGCAGCTATCACGAGACGGTTTTGTGTTTCACGAACAATATCCCGCAGCGCGATGGCGGCACGCATATGGCCGGCTTCCGCGCAGCTTTGACGCGCACGGTCAATACGTATGCCGCCGAGTCCGGCATCGCGAAGAAGGAAAAGGTCCAGCTCACCGGCGACGATGCTCGCGAAGGTTTGACCTGCGTATTGTCGGTGAAGGTTCCCGATCCGAAATTTTCGAGCCAGACCAAGGACAAGCTGGTCTCCTCCGAGGTACGCCCGATCGTGGAGAGCACGATGACGGAAGCGATCAGCACATGGTTTGAGGAGCATCCGGCCGAGGCGAAGGCGATCGTGCAGAAGATTGCCGAAGCCGCGATAGCGCGCGAGGCGGCAAGAAAAGCCCGCGAGCTGACGCGGCGGAAAGGCGCGCTCGATGTCGCCAATCTGCCGGGCAAGCTGGCCGATTGCCAGGAACGCGACCCGGCGAAATCGGAATTGTTTCTGGTCGAGGGCGACAGTGCAGGCGGTTCCGCCAAACAGGGGCGCGAACGCGGCTTTCAGGCCGTCCTGCCGTTGCGCGGCAAGATCCTCAATGTGGAGCGCGCGCGCTTCGACAAGATGCTGTCAAGCCAGGAGATCGGCACGCTGA
>CAYOUP010000091.1:0-10198 GCA_964407125.1 uncultured Hyphomicrobiaceae bacterium
CATGCCTGCTTCATCCAGTCGGTCAATGACGATCTCGTCAACGACAATGGCATCATGGATCTGTGGGTACGCGAAGCGCGGCTGTTCAAATACGGCTCCGGCACGGGCACAAACTTCTCCCATTTGCGCGGCGAAGGCGAGAGACTGTCCGGCGGTGGAAAATCTTCCGGCCTGATGAGCTTCCTCAAGATCGGCGACCGCGCGGCCGGCGCGATCAAATCAGGCGGCACCACGCGGCGCGCAGCCAAGATGGTCATCGTCGATGCGGACCATCCCGATGTTGAAGCCTTCATCGACTGGAAGGTCGTCGAGGAGCAGAAGGTTGCCGCGCTCGTGGCCGGTTCCAAAGCCTGCGCCAAGCATCTGACCGCGGTGATGAAAGCCTGCACCAATTGCGACGGCGATGGCGAAGATTGCTTCGATCCGGCGAAGAACCCGGCGCTCAAGCGCGAAATCCATGCAGCCCGCAAGGCGCATGTGTCCGACAACTATATTCAGCGCGTGATCCAGTTTGCGCGCCAGGGTTACAAGTCGATCAGCTTCCCGACCTACGATACCGACTGGGAAGGCGAAGCCTATCGCAGCGTGTCCGGCCAGAACTCCAACAATACGGTCCGGCTGGACGATGGCTTCCTGCAAGCCGTCGAGGAAGACAGCGATTGGGCGCTGACCTCGCGCACGGATGGCGAGACGATGAAGACGATCAAGGCGCGCGATCTGTGGGACAAGATTTCCTATGCCGCCTGGGCGTCCGCCGATCCGGGCTTGCAGTTCCACACCACGATCAATGACTGGCACACCTGCCCGGCTTCCGGGCCGATCCGGGGGTCCAATCCGTGCTCGGAATATATGTTCCTGGACGACACCGCCTGTAACCTTGCATCGCTGAACCTGATGAGCTTCAGCACCAGGGACAAGACCTTCGATGTAGAAGGCTTTGCCCATGCGTCGCGGCTCTGGACTGTCGTGCTGGAAGTTTCGGTGCTGATGGCGCAGTTCCCCTCGAAGGAAATCGCCGAGCGTTCCTATCGCTACCGCACGCTGGGTCTGGGCTACGCCAATATTGGCGGCCTGTTGATGGTCTCGGGCATTGCCTATGATTCCGATGAAGGCCGGGGCATGGCGGCGGCGCTTTCCGCGCTGATGACCGGCACGTCCTACGCGACATCGGCGGAGATGGCCGAACGTCTCGGCGCTTTCGAAGGCTACGAGGAAAATGCCGGACACATGCTGCGCGTCGTGCGCAATCACCGCCGCGCGGCCTGGGGCGAAAGCGCAAATTACGAAAAGCTCAGCACCCTGCCCGTTCCGCTCGACAAGGCGGACTGCCCGGATCAGAAACTTGTCGTCGCCGCGCGTCAGGCGTGGGACCGCGCCATTGATCTCGGCCAGCAGCACGGCTTCCGCAATGCCCAGGCCACGGTCATCGCGCCGACAGGCACGATCGGCCTCGTCATGGATTGCGATACGACGGGCATCGAGCCGGACTTCGCCATCGTGAAATTCAAGAAACTTGCGGGCGGCGGCTATTTCAAGATCATCAACCGCGCCGTTCCCGAAGCACTGCGCACGCTCGGCTACGACCAGGACGGGATCAAGGCCATCATCGACTATGCCGTCGGGTATGGCACGCTGATGGATGCCCCGCATATCAACCACAAGAGCCTTAAGGCAAAAGGCTTCACCGATGACCTTCTGGCGCAGATCGAAAGCGGGCTAAAAAGCGCCTTCGACATCAAGTTCGCCTTCAACAAATGGACGCTTGGCGAAGCCTTTTGTGTCGAAACGCTCGGCATCGCGAAAGAAAAACTTGAAGATCCTTCCTTCGAGCTGCTCGTCCATCTCGGCTTCACCAAGGCACAGATCGAAGCAGCCAATGAATTTTGCTGCGGCACGATGACCGTCGAAGGTGCGCCGGGTCTCAAGCCTGAGCATCTGCCAGTTTTCGACTGCGCCAATCCGTGCGGCAAGAAAGGCAAGCGTTTCCTCTCGGCCGAAAGCCACATCCGCATGCTGGCGGCGGTTCAGCCCTTTATTTCGGGCGCGATCTCCAAGACCATCAACATGCCGAACAACGCCACGGTCGAGGATTGCAAAACGGCCTATATGCTGTCCTGGAAGCTCGGCCTGAAAGCCAATGCGCTTTATCGCGACGGCTCGAAACTGTCCCAGCCGCTTCAGTCGCAGCTTCTGGCAGGCGAAGACAGCGAGGACGATGCCGCCGATCCGATCATTGTGGAAAAAGCGGGTCAGAAACACGTCGAACTGGTCGCCGAGCGGATCGTGGAGCGCATCATCGAGCGCGAACGCGAAGTCGCGTCGCGGCAGAAACTTCCCAACCGGCGCAAGGGCTACACGCAAAAAGCCAATGTCGGCGGCCACAAGGTCTATCTTCGGACCGGCGAGTACGAGGATGGCAGCCTCGGCGAAGTTTTCATAGATATGCACAAGGAAGGCGCAGCTTTTCGGTCACTTATGAACAATTTCGCCATCGCGATCAGCCTCGGTCTGCAATATGGCGTACCGCTTGAAGAATATGTCGATGCGTTCACCTTCACGCGCTTCGAACCGGCCGGCTTTGTTCAAGGAAATGATACGATCAAGAATGCAACCTCCATTCTCGATTACATTTTCCGCGAACTCGCAGTCTCCTATCTGGGCCGCAACGATCTCGCCCATGTCGATCCCGACCAGATCGACAATATGACGATCGGCCGCGGCGCAGACGAAAAGCCGGTCGAAGCCGCATTGGTCGCAGACCGCTATATGAGTCGAGGCTTGATGCGCGGCGCATTGAATAATAAGGTCGTCGTCGTATCCGGCAGATCGGTCGGTCTGAGCGAGGCGGATGGCCCGGTCGGGCAAATCCAGCAGCAGCTTGCCACGGCTGTGTCAAATTTCGATGGCAATACGGCAGTCGCGATATCGGCCGAGACCGAAATTGCCAGTAGCGTTGCGTCAGTCAAGCAAACCGCAGAATCCCTTCGCAATGAGGCCCGGATCAAGGGCTATGAAGGTGAAGCCTGCGGCGATTGCGGGAACTTTACCCTGGTCAGAAACGGCACGTGCCTCAAATGCGACACGTGCGGATCGACCAGCGGATGTTCCTGAGAGTTCCAGTAAGCGTATCCGAATTCCACCAGTGAGATCGACTGGGCAGCAAAGACTGCCCGGTCCGGCCGCTGGAGATGGGGCGTTTCGGCTTGTTCCAAAATCAATCAGGAGCGGCCAAACAGGCTGATAGTACTTATGGGAACGCTGTTTCCGGACTCTGACAGTCACCTGGAATCCATTGTCTTTTTCTTGAGCGAATCGCTTGTCGCCGCCTTGCAGGCCGGCGATCACCTTCAGCATAGCATTTGCAGATCCCCGCATATCGAGCCGGACATGAATTGCTCCGAGCTTGCCTGTCAACTGGCGGGTTACAGGAAGGCCATGCAGGATCTGTGGGAATGTGAATTGCTTCTGGTCACGAAGATCTTGCGCGCCAGCGATCTGGCGAAGGAACTGCGCAATCACGAGCCTGAGCTGAAGCCGGAAATCGACACGTTCCGCCTGACCGCTATTATGGCGAATGATTTGCGTGACAGACTTCTGCCGAATGCGAATTCAGTCTTCAACGGGCAGAGCGAGCCGAAACGCTTTCTGGAAAGCCGTGGCCATGTGCTGGAAGGCGGCGCGGTGTGCGACGAGCCGCTTCGCGGCTACAAGGTCGCGGGCGAAACCGATGTCCGGCTGCTGCTCGACGCTTGCGAAGCGTTGCATTACAGCCTTGCAGCGCGCTATGGCGCGCAGGTTCCAGCCCTGAGTGATCAGCGCACCGAGTTGCTCAATGCGCAAAGGCTGGCGGCTGCGTTAGAAGATGACGAACTGCTTGAGCTCAATCTGGATGAAATCGTATCCGATCCGCTGGCATCGCAGCTTACTGAATGGAGCAATCGCCAGCTCTTTCAGAGGCTGTCAAACTAACGGGCCAGGTATTTTCGTCGAACATGAGCAGCGTCTACGCTGCCAGCAGGCGGTCGACTTCGGTTACAAGCTCACGCAGATGTACGGGCTTTGAAAGGATTTTTGCGTCCCGTGGCGCCTGCGAGTCCGGATGCAGTGCGACGGCCGCAAAGCCGGTAATGAACATGATTTTCATGTCCGGCTGCACATCGGAGGCGCGCTTGGCCAGTTCGATGCCATCCATTTCCGGCATGACGATGTCTGTCAGCAGCAGGGTGAATTTCCGCGTTTGCAGACATTCATAGGCGTCGGCGCCATTCGAAAATGACACGACGTCATAACCTGCACGCTCCAGCGCCTTCATAAGAAAACGACGCATCGACTCATCGTCTTCAGCCAGCAATATCGAAGGAATTGTCATCGTTTTATCTTCAGGACCGAACTGATGTATGCAACCCGGCGTTGCCGGAGACCAAAATCTTCTTTACGTCTGTCAATCTAACTCAATTTTTCACAAAATCGAGACCTTTCATTAAGTTAACCTTACTTAAACAGGTTAACAGAGTTTTGCCTGTAAATAATATTACACTCCATGCGCGGCAGAAGTTTGACGTGTCCCGACAAAGTGCAACTCAAGCTTGCGTCGATGCGGCTGAGCGCGATGCTCGATAACGTAAACGCCTTGCCAGTTTCCAAGCATGATCCTGCCTTCCAGGACTGGTATTGATAGGCTGACCGACGTCAACATGGCTTTAATATGCGCGGGCATATCGTCCGGACCTTCAAGCGCATGACGGTACGCGCGGCTCTCGGGCGCGATCTGTCTTAACGCCGTTCTAAGATCATGACGAACATCCGGGTCGGCATTTTCCTGAATGGTTAGGGATGCCGAGGTATGGGCGATAAAGGCCGTCAGCAGCCCGTCGGCGGCGGCAATGTCAGTGAGCCAGCCGGTTAGATTTGCGGTGACGTTAATGAAACCCTCGCCGTCCGTCCGGATGTGAAGCGTCTGATGGGCCTGCGATAACATCTCACCACCTTGCTCATAAACCCGCCGAGACAGGCGGTGACCGGGCTACGCGGGTCTTCATACGTTAAGGATCACAAATCTTTTCTTAACGCTCAAGCGTGGAATCCGAAAGGCGGCCCGGTTCTTACCGGAATTACGGCTGTCATTTGCGCCGAAGACACAATGGCGTCCTGTAATCGGACATTTTTTCGTAAGTGCTTCAGTATTTTACTGAATGTTTACTCGCTTGCGCAAAACTTGAGGAAAGTTCGTAAGTGTTCGCCGCCGCCGACGATTTATCCACGTCCTCCCAAGTCTGAACGGCCGTTTCCAGCGACTGCCGGAAAGATCGGGGAGAGCTAACAGCCGCGCTCCCTGGTCAGCGCATCTGGAACCCGTTATGACGTCAAATGCGAAATGGGGCGTTAACAGCCCGCTTCCATCCGAGAATGAAGAGCCAGGCACTTTCGGCTCCGATAATCCTTACTGGTTCCAATACGATGCTCCCGAGCGCGAGCAGCCCGCACCGCGCGAACACGATCCGGATGCGAAGGCGCTGCTCAACCGGCATCTGGCGGCCCTGCACGGCAGCACGCGAAAGCTCGGCAATTCCGCCCTGCATGATCTCGAAAACAAGCTGGCCGCGCTTTGCGAAAAGGACAGCGCCGAGACCTCCGCATATACCGAAACGCAGCCCGTAGACGCCGAACCTGAACTTCCAAATTTCGATCAGGGCAATCTGAGCGACCGGCTCCGCGAATTGTCGAACTATCTCAATGAGGATCTCACCCGGATTGAGGCCGGTAAAGCCCGGACCATCGAACCGGAGCTTGCAGAACCGGCTCTATCCAGCGGGATTCTTTCAGAACCCGCCATCCCGGCTCCCCCCATCGAGGAGGCCGAAGATGAGCCACGCTTCCGTCACACGCATAAACCGATCAGCGCGCCAATCCTCGACCGCGCATGGTTCGAGGATCGCTTTGCCACCATGCGTTCGTCCATCGACGAGATTGCAGAGCAGGTTCCGGACAAGCGGATCGAGAAGCTGGGCGATCAGTTCAACCTGCTCATGGAAAAGCTGGATGCCATTCACGCCGACCGTTCGCGTGCAGCCGTCGAAAATGGCCTGAAGCAGCTTGCGAATTATCTCGAAGAGAACCGCAATTGGACCGTTTCGCACGACAATCGCATCAAGGAACTCGAAGAGCGCCTCGACCATCTGGGCCGTCTGGTCGCACAATCGAACCTTGCGCTTTCAGCCGCTGCGAAAGGTCTGGAAATCGTTGCCAGAGGGACGGGACCGGCCCTTGCATCCAAAACCGCCGATCTCGTCGCCGAGCGGCTGGAGTCGCGCCTGTCCAGACTCGCGACCGGTGAAAAGGTCAGCCAGCTTAGTGGCGAGGTGAACAAGCTGACGATGCAGTCGCAGCACTTTGCCCGCAAGACCGATGACAGGCTGAAACTGTTGCAGACCTCTCTCGACGATGGCCTGAACCAGATGGAGGAAATCGGGCACCCTGTCGGCGGCAGCCAGGAAACGGATGCCTGGGACGACGAGGCCGAACTCGATGCCGATACCTATCAGTCTCCTTATTCGGGCAAGCTTTCAGCCGCACAGCGCGCCGCGCAGCTAGCTGAGGAGCATGACCGCGAATTTCCCGAGGATGGCGAGCCGATCCGGCACCAGATCCCCTATGGCGAATTCCTCCCCGAGGACGAGCGCAGCAACTCGCATATGGGGCTTGTAATTGCCGCCATCATTCTGCTGCTGGCCAGCGCGGCGATGCTCTATTTGAACCTGAAGGATTCCGGTGCCGCCCACCTTTTGTCGAATACACAGAAGGCGCATTATCTGGTTACGCCTGCCAAAGCCAATGCGGAACGGCCTGTCCGTATTGTGCTCACCAAAGCCGATCCGATTCCCGTGGCGGAAAATGCCGCACCTGCGCTGACCATGCGCAATACGGCTCCGAATGCCGATGTCATCCGCACCGCCGTTGCCACAATTGATGACGGTAGCAATGAAAGTCAGGCCGCGATCCTCGGCGATAGTGCGGCGCAATATTCCATTGCGGAATCCTACTTGCAGGAAATTCGTAATGAAACCCGCGAAGCAGCGGATGAACGTCTCTCCAAAGCGGCCCGCTGGTTCCGCCGGGCTGCTATTGGCGGTCACGTGCTCTCACAATACAGGCTGGCGACGCTTTATGAGCTGGGCCAAGGCGTCCCGCAAAATTACGCAGAAGCGATGAAGTGGTATGAGAAAGCGGCGATCGGTGGCCATACCAAGGCAATGCATAATCTCGGCGTGCTGACCGTCAGCGCCGGAGCGCCGAAACCCGACTACGCAAAAGCTGCGTATTGGTTCGCAAAAGCCGCTGAACGGGGACTGCGGGACAGCCAGTACAATCTCGCTATTCTCAATGAGAATGGGCTTGGCGTCAAAAAGAGCATACGCGGCGCGTTGCGCTGGTACACGGCCGCCGCGCTGCAGGGCGATGCAAAGGCCGCAGAAAAGCGGGATGAATTGTTGCTGGCTCTCCCGGAACATGGGCAGGCGATTGCCGTTGCTGCTCCGAAAGAAGCCAAATGGACGACCGTCACGGCGAGCGTCGTTGGAGATACGGGTAAAAAACGTAGGCCAAGCAAAGTTTTACCGGCCCCGAAGGCTGTCTTGAAGGAGCCCGCGGCAAAAACGGACCGCGGCAATAGCGGCTGGAGCGCCCAGCTTACCTATACCAACAATACCGTCCTGAAAGCCCAGGAATTCCTGCTCCGTCTCGGCTTCCAGCCCGGCAAGGCCGACGGCATTCTCGGCCCAAGGACAATGGCCGCGATCCGCGCATATCAGAAAAAGGCAGGCATACCCCAGACCGGCAGCCTCTCAAATGCGCTTGTAAACCAGATGAAGACGGAATTGGCATCGTAAAAGTACGTTTTCGTAACACGATGCCGTATAAAATGCTTCATAAGCTTTCGCCACATTGACGAACACTGCGCGCTTTGGTTTATGTGCGGTGCAAGGCGCTTGTGCACAATCCTTCACCGGACACGACTTTGCCCAGTGTAAGGGTCAGCTTTCACTGGATGTAACAACGCATGCAGATTTATCTGCCCATCGCCGAAACATCGGTCAATATTTTCACAATCTTCGGCATGGGAATCACCGTGGGTTTTCTGTCCGGGCTGTTCGGCGTTGGCGGCGGTTTTCTGATTACGCCTCTGCTCATGCTGTCAGGCATACCGGCTGCGGTCGCTGTGGCGACAGGCGCGAACCAGGTTGTTGCCAGCTCCGTTTCCGGCTCCATCACGCAATGGCGGCGCGGCAATATTGATTTCAAGATGGGCACGCTGCTGCTGAGCGGGGGCATTATCGGTGCGTTGATCGGCGTTCAGATCGTCAATTATCTCGCGAGGACAGGCCAGATCGAACTGACCATTTCCCTGCTCTATGTCTTCTTTCTGACCAGCATCGGATTGTTGATGCTGTTTGAAAGCGTCAAGGCATGGCGGAGAAATCGCGGCAATGCCGCCAGATCGGCACGGCGTCCGGGCCAACATAGCTGGATTCACGGCCTGCCGCTCAAATTACGCTTTCAGCGCTCCAAACTCTACATCAGCGCGATCCCACCGATCGTGATCGGCTTTTCGGTCGGCCTGCTTTCCGGCATTCTGGGCATTGGCGGCGGCTTCATCATGCTTCCTGCCATGATCTATCTGCTGCGCATGCCCACAAAAGTTGTGATCGGAACATCTCTGTTCCAGGTCATCTTCATCGCTGGTTTCACAACGGTCTTCCACGCCGTTTCGAACTATGCGGTCGATCTGTTGCTGGCTTTCATTCTGATGGTCGGCGGCGTGATCGGCGCGCAATTCGGCGCGAATGCCGGTCAGAAACTGCGCGGCGAGCAGCTTCGCGCGCTTCTGGCCCTTCTTGTTCTCGGCGTCTCCCTGCGGCTGATCTTCGATCTGATGTCCGCGCCACCCGATCCTTTCATCCTTCAAGTGCCGGTGACGGGATAGGCGATGAGACAGGCTGCGCCAAAATTCCTTCGGCTCGTGATTTTCGTTTCGCTTTGCTTCGCCGGGATCATTCATGAGCGCGCGCTGGCACAGGATGAAACCGTCCAGCTCGACACCTCGCTGCGGGAAATCTCCATCGGCTCGGATTTCAGAGGCGCGGATATCGTCATTTTCGGCGCAGTCGACGACAGCAAGCAGAAAGATGCGGAAGCCAGCTATTACGACATTATTGTCGTCATTCGCGGCCCCTCGGAAACGGTAATCGCCCGCCGTAAGGAAAGCCACCTCGGCATCTGGATCAATGCCGAGTCCCGCAGCTTCGAGAAAGTGCCGAGTTTTTACGGTGTACTTTCGACCAAGCCACTGGACGAGATCGTCGATCCCGCCATTCTTCGCCGCCTCTATATCGAGCTCGATCCGACGCCCTTCGAAAAGGAGCCACTCGCATCGGACCCGTTTGAGGAAGCGCTGGTCCGGCTGAAGACAAAGCAGGGGCTCTACGTCCAGAATCCCGAAGGTGTAAAATTCCTGAGCAAGAGCCTGTTCCGGGCAAGCCTGGAGCTGCCCACAAGCGTGACCGAAGGCGACTACTCGGTCAGGATCTATCTATTTCATGACCGCAAATTGCTGAGCTGGGACAAATCCATTGTCGAGGTCAAAAAGGCAGGGATCGAACGATATCTTTATACAATGGCGTTCGATCAACCCTATGCCTATGGCCTGCTCGCAGTTAGCCTCGCTGTTTTCAGCGGCTTGATCGGCTGGGCGATATTCGGGCGCAGCTAGCGCATCGGACCGAAAAGCGTGGCCTCGCGAAGGCGGGGCTGGATGCCGGTTTTCGGACAAATCCGATGCGCAAACAATAGACTTTGGACAGCCCAACCGATTCTAGAAAAAACAACCACTGGCGGCGTCAGGCCGCCTCTTCTTCCAGCAACAGGCCGGATGCGACCTGCGAGACACGCCCGCCATGAATCGCCCATACGAACAGTCCTTCATGACCAAGCAGCGAGTCGAATGCCGGTCCGAGCACATTCGCGCCTTGCGAATATTTCCCCATCGACGGCAGGATCAGCCGCATTCCGTTCGAGACGAAACAGCGCCCGCTCATGACATAGCCATATTCGGAAATCTGTGCGATCGGATGCATCCGGCCGGCGATTTCATGGCTGATTGGTGCCCGGACGGGCTCGTAGCGGAACTTGATGCCGCCAAGTG
>CAYOUP010000092.1:0-6342 GCA_964407125.1 uncultured Hyphomicrobiaceae bacterium
GAACAGCGAGATATGCGTCTCCTCAATACCGAGCGGCAATGTGTTCTTGTCGACCGTAAATCCATGATTCATCGAGGTAATCTCGACCTTTCCGGTGGTGGAGTCCTTCACCGGATGGTTGGCGCCGTGATGCCCCTGATGCATCTTCTGCGTCTTGGCGCCAAGCGCGAGGGCAAGAAGCTGGTGGCCCAGACAGATACCGAAAACCGGTTTGCCGGACGCGACCAGATTGCGGATTTCGGGCACAGCATAACCGCTCATCGCTGACGGATCGCCGGGACCGTTCGACAGGAATATTCCGTCCGGCTCCTTCGCAAGGATCTCTTCCGCGCTCGCAGTCGCGGGCATGACGGTCACCTTGCAGCCTGCATCGGCAAGGCAGCGCAGAATGTTACGCTTCACGCCGTAATCGACCGCGACGACATGAAACTGCGGTGCAGTCTGACGGCCATGTCCCCCCCCCCACGTCCAGAGCGTTTCGTCCCACTGATAGCTTTGCAGGGTCGAAACGTCTTTCGCCAGGTCAGCACCTTCAATGCCATGCCAGCTTTTTGCCGCCTTTTTCAAGGCCCCGAAATCGAAATTGCCTTCAGGATCATGCGCGATGATCGCATTTACCATGCCCTTTTCGCGGATGCGCGCCGTGAGGGCACGCGTGTCGATGCCGGAAATGCCGATAATGCCGCGCGTGCGCAGCCAGGCGTTGAAATGCTGCATGGCCCGGTAGTTGGACGGATCGGTGATGGATGCCCTGACAACCACCCCGCGAACGCCCGACGTAGCGGCCAGATTGGACGTTTCCATATCGTCATGATTGGCGCCGACATTGCCGATATGCGGGAAGGTGAAGGTCACGATCTGTCCGGCATAAGACGGATCGGTCAGGATTTCCTGATAGCCGGTCATCGCCGTGTTGAAGCAGACCTCGCCCACCGCTTCGCCAGCGGCGCCGATGCCCTGCCCCCGCAACACGGTTCCGTCAGCCAGAACAAGCGCGCCGGTTAGAACCGGTTCCTCCCAGTTTTCACACCGGGGACGCTTCATCGGGGTGAAGATCGTGTCGGTATAAAGAGAAATGGTACTGTCCTGACTGTCTTCGCTGGAACCTGAGTGATGATCGCTGGGCATCGTTTCGTTCCACGCCGTCATATGGCGGCCTTGCGTTTCGAGGTCATCGTCTGGAAATGGAAAAATTGTGAGCGCCGATGAAATCGTGCGTGAAGGCTTCTGCTGCCGCGATATGTTGTGCGGATATGTTTCAGCATCCTGGTCAAACGCTTCGCATTTCAGGTCACGAGGCGATGCCCTTCAGCGCAACATATTGTGATGTGCGCTGCAACATCGCTAAAGGCTGGGCCGGAAAGTGATGCTTTTTAGAGCAAGAGTCAATACAAAGCTTAACGCGTCGGCACAGGTTTATCGCCCCGATAGTCATAGAAGCCGCGCCCGGCTTTGCGCCCAAGCCATCCGGCCTCCACATATTTAACCAGGAGGGGACAAGGCCGGTATTTGGAGTCCGCCAGCCCTTCGTAAAGAACCTGCATGATCGACAGGCATGTATCGAGGCCGATGAAATCCGCAAGCTGCAACGGCCCCATCGGATGATTGGCCCCAAGCCGCATCGCCGTGTCGATCGACTCAACCGAACCGACGCCTTCATAAAGCGTGTAAATGGCCTCGTTGATCATCGGCAGCAGGATACGGTTGACCATGAAGGCCGGGAAATCTTCGGAGACCGCAACCGTTTTGCCCAGGCTGGCGACGAATTCGCGCGCCTTGGCGAAGGTCGCCTCTTCCGTGGCAATGCCACGAATCATTTCGACCAGCTCCATGACCGGAACCGGGTTCATGAAATGCATGCCGATGAAGCGTTCAGGCCGGTCCGTCGCCGAGGCGAGACGGGTGATCGAAATCGATGATGTGTTGGAGGCGAGGATACAGCTTTCGGTCAAATTCGGACAAACTGACGCGAATATCGCCCGCTTCACGTCCTCGTCTTCCGTAGCCGCCTCGATGACAATATCGGCCTCGCCAAGCCCCTCAAGCGATGGCAGATAGCGAATACGGCCCAGCGCGGCGTCGCGGTCCGCCTCCGTCAGCTTTTCTCGCGAAACCTGACGGGTCATATTGCCGTTGATTGTTGCCAGTGCAGCCTGGACCCGTTCCTCCGATACATCGTTGAGAAGCACGTCATAGCCGGAAAGCGCCACCACATGGGCAATTCCATTACCCATCTGTCCTGCGCCGATTATTCCTACCGTCCTGATCGTCATGACTTCATCAGTCCCTGGCTGCCGGAGCTCGTGTATAGTTTTACTTTCGCTAATATCCCGCCTTGGCGAGTTCGGCTTCCAGTTCGGGCAGAAGCTCGAACAGGTCTCCGACAAGGCCGTAATCCGCGACCTGGAAGATAGGCGCTTCGGCGTCCTTGTTGATCGCAACGATCACCTTCGAGTCTTTCATGCCGGCAAGATGCTGGATCGCGCCGGATATGCCGACGGCGATGTAAAGCTCCGGCGCCACGACCTTGCCGGTCTGGCCGACCTGATAGTCGTTCGGCACGAAGCCCGCATCGACAGCCGCCCGGCTCGCCCCGATCCCTGCGCCCAGCTTGTCCGCGATTGTCTCCAGCAGTTTGAAATTGTCGCCGGACTGCATGCCGCGCCCTCCGGAGATCACGACGCGCGCCGAGGCCAGTTCAGGACGTTCGGAAGCGGACAGCTCCTCGCCTTCGAAGCTGGACAGCCCAAGCGCGGCAGGGGCCTCGATCCGCTCGACAGGCGCGCTACCGCCCTCCGGCGCTGCCGGAAATGCCGTCGCTCTCGCCGTCACCACCAGCTTCATGCCAGAAGGCGCTTCGACCGTTTGCACCGCGTTGCCGGCATAAGTCGGCCGCTGGAACCGGTTTGGCGCTTCAACGCTGATGATCTCGGAGATTTGCGGTGTATCGAGCTGTGCAGCGACGCGGGGCAGGATATTCTTCGCCGACGCAGTGGCAGGAGCCAGCAGCGCATCATAGCCGGACATCAATGGCAGGATCAGCGCCGCTATTTCTTCCGCGAGCTGGTGTTCGAGATGGTCCGCCTCGGCGAGCAACACCTTCCTGACGCCGCCGAGCTTCGCCGCCGCCTCGGCCGCGGCGCCGCAGCCCTTGCCAGCCACGAGTATGTCGATATCGCCGCCGATCTGCTGCGCGGCGCTCAGCACCTTGGCCGTTGCCGGGTTCAACTCACCGGCCGAGTGCTCCGCAAGGAGAAGTATGGTCATCACAGCACTCCCGCTTCATTGCGAAGCTTGTCGACAAGTTCGGCAACGCTTTCAACTTTGATGCCCGCCTTGCGCTCTTCGGGCTCGGTGGTTTTGAGGACAGCCATGCGCGGCTCAAGCTCGACGCCGAATTCGGCCGGGTCGATCTCATCGAGCGGCTTTTTCTTCGCCTTCATGATGTTCGGAAGCGAGGCATAGCGCGGTTCGTTGAGCCTGAGATCCGTCGTGACAATGGCGGGGAGTTTCAGGCTGATCGTCTGCAAGCCGCCATCAACCTCGCGCGTAACCTGAATTTTGCCATCGGAGGGAACAAGCTTCGAGGCGAATGTGCCCTGCGGCCATCCCAGAAGCGACGCCAGCATCTGGCCGGTCTGGTTGGAATCGTCATCAATGGCCTGCTTGCCCAGAATAATCAGCTCCGGCTCTTCCTTTTCGGCGATTTTTTTCAATATTTTGGCGACCGTCAGCGGTTCGACCGAAATATCTGTCTTGACCAGAATAGCACGATCCGCGCCCATTGCGAGCGCCGTCCGCAACGTTTCCTGCGCCTTTGCCGGGCCGATCGAGACCGCGATGATCTCGGTTGCCGTGCCTGCTTCCTTGAGCCGGATCGCTTCTTCCACCGCAATCTCGTCAAAAGGGTTCATCGACATCTTGACATTGGCAGTCTCGACGCCGCTGCCATCGGGCTTGATGCGAATTTTGACGTTGTAGTCGATCACGCGTTTGACCGGCACAAGTATTTTCATTCAGAAAACTCCGTCGCCGCGAAAGGTATTGCGGTTGCTTGAGTAGTTGGCACAGAACGGTTTGGGCAGAGCGGTACGCAAAAAATATTTTGCATACGCGAAATCAACAAGAAGCTAGAACGCGCATGCAAAACTGTCAATGCAGCCAAGGCTCTCGGAGAGGCGTCAGGACTCTAAACGTTCGGCGTCAGACCGGTTGCCTTGTCGAATAGGGGAACGCCAGGACGGCGCAGGAAGACGACCAGGACGGCGCCGGCAACCAGCCCGCCAATATGCGCCCACCAGGCCGTATTGCCCGATGTGTCCAAGTAGACGTTGGCAATCTGGAGCAGGATCCAGACGGCAAGCGCAAAGCCGGCACTGACGCGAAGGGGGATACGATAAAATGCGAGCACCCAGACCCGAACATAGGGATGCAGCATGAGATAGGCCGCAATAACCCCGGCGACCGCCCCGCTCGCGCCGATCATCGGGACATCCGAGGGAACGCTGACGAGTGCATGGGTCAGACCGGCGAAAATGCCGCAGAGGAGATAGAAGATGAGAAAACGGACGTGCCCCATGCAATCTTCGACATTATCGCCGAAAACCCAGAGAAAGATCATGTTTCCGGCAAGATGCAAAATGCTGCCATGAAGAAACATGTAGGTGATTAACGTGATTTCTTTCGGAAGGATCAGCGTCTGCGGCCCGCGCAAATCCGTCGCGGGAGGCACTTCGGCGCCGGGAGGCACCTGCGCAAAATGAAGCAGTTCATTCGGAATGATGGAATAGTTGATCAGAAGCGTGTCGTCGATCGGATAGAGCAGGCCCATCTGGAAGAAAAAGAAGACCGCGCAATTCAGCAGAATCAAGCCGACTGTCACGTACTGAAAGCGGACCCGTTTCAACGGGTTCATGTCCCAGAGTGGTACGAACAACACCTTGCCTGCTCTCCCCTAGATCGACCCACGTCCAGTTGGACGCGCGTTGCGCTAGTGGTTCGAATCCAACGCTTCGAACCACGTCGTTTTTTTGCTGATGGATCAAATTGACATGACATTTGAAACACTGACCTCAATCAAGCCGTATGGCGGGAGGGATTCAAATGTCATGTTTGATCCACTAGCGATTCTGACCCGGCTGCCACAAGACGTCACTTTTTCCTTTATCGTTCACAAAACGGCTGGCGACAAATAATAAATCCGACAAGCGGTTGATATACTTCAGAACCGCGCCGCTCACCGGCTCATTTTCACGCATCGACAGCTCGACAATGTGACGTTCTGCACGCCGGCAGATCGTTCGCGCCAGGTGCAACGCCGAGGCTGCCGCATTGCCTCCGGGGAGAATGAAAGAGGTAAGCGGTTTCAGCTCCGCATTCATGCGGTCGATCTCGGCTTCAAGCCATGCGACCTGCGCCTCAGTGACGCGCAAGGGTTCATAGGGCAGTTTTTCGCCGTGATCGGGGATGGTCAGATCCGCTCCGAGATCAAAGAGATCGTTCTGGACGCGCCCGAGCATCGAATCGAGATCGGCCTGCGCGCCGCCAATCGCTTGCCGCGCCATGCCGATGGCGGCATTGGTCTCGTCAACCGTGCCATAGGCGGCGACGCGCAGATCATATTTGGGCAAGCGTGTCCCGTCGCCGAGCGCCGTTGAGCCGTCGTCGCCGGTACGCGTATAAATTTTCGTCAGTACGACCATCGGTCCTCATCTTGCTGGAATTCAGCAAAGATTACCACCGATAGCCGACACGGACACCCGCATTTGTGAGGCCCTGATTCTGGTCGCAAAGGCCTGCATTGGACATATGGTCAACCGATGCCATGACGGAGATCGCCCCCGTGATATCCGCTCCGATCGAGAAGGACTCACGAAAGTTCACGGGGCATCCGTAGGAGTCGGAACTGTAGGCGCTGGTTTCGCCATCATGCAAAGCCCCGCCGAAACTGCTCTCCACAAAGACTGAATCGGTCAGATAGTGGTCCCAGGTCAGGCCGGCATAGGCCTGATTGACGCCATCATCGGTATGGAAATTACCGCCAACGTGAAAGCGCGGATTCAGCAGATTCTCGACGAATGAGTAACTTTGGGAATGATTCGGCGTAAGCAGTTCAATCGAAAGGGCAACGCCGTCGTCACTGCCTCCTCCAGGCTCAAGATCAGCCGCCAGGACACTGAAGCGGTATTCCGAGAAGAGCGGATGATCCTGTGCTGCAGCCGTGAGATGAGCCCCGCCGACAAGCATCGCTACTATAGGTAGATGCTGAAAAATCCTGAATAAAGATCTCATGAAATGCTCCCCTTACGAGCTACTGCTTTTGATTCATATGACCGCAATTCT
>CAYOUP010000092.1:6352-10156 GCA_964407125.1 uncultured Hyphomicrobiaceae bacterium
AAATGCTCCCCTTACGATCCCTTTGGTTCGTTCGGGGGTGATTCGTCAACCTCAGGTTGTATTTTGGCGCGTTTTATTCCGGCGGCAGGAGGAAAATGTCACGCTGCGGATCATCGGGAAAAATAGAGCACTGCCATTGCAATGATGATGGCAAAAAACTGCAGCACGACGCGCCACCGCATGAGCCGCTGACTGCGGCCGGGATTGCCTCCGCGCAGCATGTTCCGTAGCCCCAGCAGGAGAACGATCGCCACCGCGATCATCATGATGGGTAACAATGCACCTAAAAATCCGTCCAACTGAAACTCCTAGTGCATCGATCCAAACGGAGGCTTCAGCCGGAGTTTGGCAAAATTGATGCATAACAAAGAGCTAATGCGCTGACATGTGAACCAAGTGAATGTGTCAGTGCACTAGCATGTCTATCGTGTTAACTGGTTATTGCAGGTATTAATCAGCAATAACGTTCAGAACACGCCGCGGATAGCCCCCTGCGGCAAATTACGTGGCTGCCGGGGTTCAGGCGTTGCGGCCCGTTACAAGCCAGTAGACAAAACCGCCCGCAAAACCTGCCGTTGCGAGAATGGCAAAATATTCCGCGGAATAGGTAGCCTGGGCCTGTTCCCGGTAACTCATGATCAAAGGCATCACCGCAGTCGCCAATCCGCCTGCCGTTACATAATAGAATACGCTGCGGATACGTGCGAGCTCGCCTGCGACGACAACCGCGATGGCGGGCAGCAAGGTGAGGACCGGGCTTACCGTCACGAAGAAGGCCAGCATGCCAAAACCCTCATGCATCATGTGGGTCATTTCATCCTGTGGCCCTTCGGCATAGCGCACGGCTTCGTCAGCGGCCCAGCTCAGGCCGAGCGCAAAAAGCGTGACCGCTCCTGCAATGATGGCAAGGAGAAAGCCGGACAGCACCGAGAGCGCCCGTCCAACCACCCGCCCGATCACGAGATCGTCCCGCTGACATTGGCGGGCAGTGCGACATTCGCCTTACGCAAGCTGGCCTTGAGTTTTTCGCTCGCCGAGCGGAGCTGCCCGCAGGCCGCCATGATGTCGCGCCCGCGCGGCGTCCTGATCGGGCTGGCGTAACCGGCGCGGTTCACGATTTCGGCGAAGCGCTCGATCTGTTCCCAGTCGGAACATTCATAAGGCGCGCCGGGCCAGGGATTGAACGGGATGAGGTTGATCTTTGCCGGAATGCCGGCCAGGAGGCGCACCAGCTCTTTCGCCTCAGCGACGCTGTCATTCACACCCTTCAGCATGACATATTCAAAGGTGATCCGCCGGGCGTTGGACAAACCCGGATAGTTCCGACAGGCATCGAGCAGTTCCGCAATCGGATATTTGCGGTTGATCGGCACCAGTACATCGCGCAGTTCGTCGCGCACGGCATGCAGCGAAATCGCCAGCATGACGCCCATTTCCGCGCCTGTCCGTTCGATTGCAGGCACGACGCCGGAGGTTGAAAGCGTGATGCGTCTGCGGGAAACAGAAAGCCCTTCCCCGTCCGCGGCAATATCCATCGCCGCCTTGACGTTCTCGAAATTGTAAAGCGGCTCGCCCATCCCCATAAGGACGATGTTTGTGATCTTGCGCTCACTGGATGGCAGGCCGTGAGACGGCTCCGGCACGGGAGCACCCGGCCAGTCGCCAAGCCTGTCGCGCGCCAGCAGGATCTGCCCAACGATCTCGCCCGCCGTCAGATTGCGGACAAGTCGCTGCGTCCCGGAGTGGCAGAATGTACAGGTCAGCGTGCAACCGATCTGGCTTGAGATGCAGAGCGTTCCGCGGTCGGCTTCGGGAATGTAGACCGTTTCGATCTCGGGCGCCCTGTCGCGGGCGCCGCTGGATGTGAGCTTGAGCAGCCATTTGCGCGTTCCATCGGACGAGACCTGTTCGGTCACGATCTCGGGGCGTTCAATGGCGAATCGGTTTTCGAGTTCGGCGCGCAAGGGTTTTGCGATATTCGTCATCGCGTCGAAGTTGCTTGCGCCGTGCCCGTACATCCAACTCCAGAGCTGGAGGGTCCGCATCCGCAACTGTTTCTCCGGAACGCCGATACCTGCCAGTCTGGCTGCGATTTGCGCGCGATTAAGACCGATCAGCGATGACGAACCGCCGCCAGGCATAACCGTCTCCTGACTGAAAGCATTCCGTGCTTCCGCCATCGGTCCGGCGTCACCACTCTCCACGCGCATGGCATTACTCATAGCCGGAACCTATCCGGATGGCTTGCTCGCCAGCGTAAAGATTTACTGGCAAGCCTTTTCAACTTCACCGAGAGCAGCGGTCAGACCGTAAAGCGAGTAACTGTCTTCCGTTTTCGTCCCTCGTGACGACAAGCCGGTCATTGTCAACGTTGAGCCTTTTTTCATGGCGTCGATCAGCTTGCGCTCCTCCGCCGGATCACGCATGAAAGCCTTGTCGTCCTTCGCATAAAGCTCGAAGGTATCCGACCCCACTGTCACGACGGGAACGCTCTCAGGCTTGAAAGTGTAGCCGACCTTAATGCTGACTTCATTACGAACATCATCTTTCTTCCACGTCGTAAGATAAAGAAAGACCGAGCCGCGATTGACGCCCTTCGGCGCTTTTTCCTTCGGTGCGGATGCAGCAAAGCAGACTTTCTCGTCATTGGCCTCGTGGACGAACACCTGCCAGTCCTTGAATGTGTCGAGAAGTTTCGCCGTTTGCGCATATGCCGGCGATGCGGCAAGAAGAACAGCCGCCGCGAAAATGGCAGATGCAATTCGCATACTTAAAGCCTCCGCATTGCTAGAATTTAACGAGCTACCCATAACCAGTTTCAATGGGCTTGACCAGAGACGTTCGGCAAATTTCGCCGCGAATGTCAAACTTTGGATAAGCGAGATGGTCCCGCTGTCAAGGGGCGTGGCGCAAATGTACCGACCGTTCTGATCCGGTCATACATAAGAATTGCGCCAGCCATCGCAACATTCAGCGAGAATCGCGTCGGAATCTGCACGAGATGATCGCAGCGCGCAACCAGCTCCGGCGACAGTGAACCCTTTTCCGGCCCAAGGACATAGGCCGCCTTGAGCGGATGCCGGAAGCTGGGCAGCTCTATAGATTCGTCCATGATTTCCACCCCGACAAGACGGCAATCGTCCGGCACACGCATATCGTCCATGGTTTCCCAATGATAATAAGGCAGTTTTGAGAGAGACTTGGATGTGTCGGAGCTGAAATCGAACGCCTTCGGATGCGCGCCCAGCGTGAAAACGAAGCTCGCACCAAAGGCATGCGCCGACCGAATCAAATTTCCCAGATTGAGTGGCTTGGAAATCCTCTCCGCACCGATGCCGAAATATCCGCGGCTGTTGCCGCCTTTGCCTGTTCGCTCAGCCATAAATCTTCTTCACGTCTTTTGCGCGTTATGAATAGCCGCAACTTCGCATGAGGACAATACTTGCCGTTGGCGTGGACAGGATGGATTCAAGATGAGACCGGGATGTGTATGCCGTCCTTGGCACTTGCGACACAGGGTAAAATGCTTTTATAAGGTGTTCGAGGTGTTCGGGCCGCAGCACTCTGATATACGCAGCTCGCAAGATCCTGATACGGAGTGGTGGCCGAGAGGCTGAAGGCGACGGTTTGCTAAATCGTTATACGGGTAATCCCCGTATCGAGGGTTCGAATCCCTCTCACTCCGCCAAGCCTCCTATATAACGCACTGATTTTACTTATATTTTTGATTGAATGCGCTTAGCGTTCCTACATCGAGGCGAAGCTTAAGTGAATTTTGAAAGGATCTTACCCTTTTGATGAGGC
>CAYOUP010000093.1:0-10090 GCA_964407125.1 uncultured Hyphomicrobiaceae bacterium
ATCATCGAGACGCCCAATGTCGTACGCAGCCGCCAACAGGAAACGTTCAGCTATCGGACAATGCTGCTCGACTACATGAAATCAGGGGCCAGGTGGTACAGCGCACCGAAACCCATGCTGCTGGACTCCCTCTTTGAGGGCTTCGATCCCGAAAAACCGGTACCCCATGAGCATGAGCCTGCCTTCGACGCAGCGAATATCCTGCGTTTCGGCTATGATCTGCTCTATCTCGTCAGCGCTACAGGCAATGAAATGGGCGGGCATTGGCTGCAGTCCATTTTAGGCGACGAATTTCGTGTTCACTTCATGAAGGATGTCTATTACGGCAGCCATATTGACTCAACCTTTGTGGCCTTGCGTCCTGGTCTTGTCCTCTGCAATCCTGCGCGCATCAATGAGAACACACTGCCTGAGATGTTCAAGAAGTGGGACGTGATTTACAGCCCGCCGATGGAGAACACGGGCAGATATAGTCCGGACTATCTGTCCAAATGCATCGGCAGCGACTGGATCGACATGAATGCGCTGAGCATCAGTCCGAATATGATCGTCGTCGATAAGGATCAGACGGCGCTCATTAAACTTCTGGAGCAGAATGGGATGGATGTCGTGCCGATCAAGTTGCGGCACTCCAAGATGATGGGTGGTGGATTCCATTGCATCACATTGGATACCCGTCGGAAAGGAAAGCTGGAGCGCTATTTCGATTAAACGAGCGTATCCACGGTATTCAGCAAGCGGATAATTCGGCAATTAGGAGCCGGCGTCCCGAGGATCCGAATGACGTCAGGGGCTTGACGTCACGGGCATGTGAGGAAAACGTTGTGATTGCAATTTACTTATCGATCGCTGTCGCGGCCTTTCTGGCGCTGACGTTTGTAGCGTGGCGACGGTATCTCTGGGCGTCGGAGAAGGTGCCGGACAGCCAGACTGATAGCTGCCCATACAGCCTCACGGACGTCTTTGGCGATCGACACCTCGTAAACGTGCCGCATCAGGAGGGCGTTCAGTGGCTCACGGAAGTGTTCAGCCGGTCTGCCGCGAAATACCCGAATCTGACGGCCTTGCAGATTCCTCATACCGGGGAATCCTTGACCTTTGCTGAACTCGATGCGCAAGCCGAAAAGGTCGCCGCGGCTATATCTCCCTATCTGACTGGACCGGACCAGGCTGTGGCCGTGGCCATGTCGCAGGATAATTGGCAGATCGTGGCGGCTCATCTGGGTATTCTCAAGGCAGGCGGTACGTTGATGTTTCTCGACACGACGCTACCTGAAGCCTTGATCACTCACATGCTCAACGACGCGCAACCAGTTGTTGTTCTCACCCGCGGGGAAGAGACTTTCCGCGATCTGCCCACGCTTGACCTTCTGAATTTGCCGGAGAAACTGCCCCGAAGAAAGCAGCCGCGTTGGCTGGACGACCCGACCCAGCGTCTCGCAACCATCTTTTATACAAGCGGAACGACGGGCATGCCCAAAGGTGTGGAGTGCCCGCATGCGGGATATGTGAACCTGGCTCTGAGCTATGCCGATTACTTCGATCTCCTTCCGGGTATGGACGCGACGTCGCTGACATCCTCGCTGGGCTATGACGGCAGCATCTCCGAGATGTACAGCGCCTGGGTGTCAGGTTGTGCCGTCGTCATGCTGACCAAGGAGCAGGTTCGCTCCGGGCCGGACCTCGTCCCCATTCTGCGCGATTCAGAGGTCACGGTCCTGTTCTGTCCGCCAGTGCTCCTCACAACCCTGACACCGAATCCAGAAATGGATCTCCCCTATCCGATATGCCGCTACATCGTGCCGGCAGGCGAGGCCTTTCCCAGCGCACTCGTCGAACCCTGGACGCGAAGCAGACGGCAGATCATCAATACATATGGCCCCACTGAAGCGAGCACCGATACAAGCCGACAGAGTTTACGGCCGGGCGAACCGATCACCATAGGCTCGCCTTTCGCCAATGTGACCTATGTCATTCTGGAGATCGACCAGCTTACGCCATTGCCTCATGGCGAGGTTGGAGAGCTCTGCATCGGCGGGGTCCATGTTGCGCGCGGCTATCGGAATCTGCCAGAGCAGACCGCCCAGCGTTTTATCGACCATCCTCAATTCGGTCGCCTTTACCGTACCGGAGACAAGTGCAAGATCGACATCAAGGCGCAGCGTGTGCACTTTCTTGGCCGGATCGATGCGCAGCTCAAGGTGCGCGGGCACCGTGTCGAGGCACAGGCCGTCGAGGACATTCTTCAGACACAGTTCAGCGAGATCGAAGCCGCGGTACTTGACTACCAGAATGAGGCGCTTGTTGCCTTCGTTACTGCACCTTCGATCTCCGATGGAAAAATCTCGGAGGTCAAGCCAGCGCCGGATGTGTGGGCTGACCAGGTGACGGCGACTCTCGCCAAGCAGCTTCCGGCACCGTCGGTCCCGACAAAGATTTTCCTTGTAGAAAAATTCGTTATGAAGCCGGTGTCGGGGAAGATAGACCGGAAGTGCTTACCCGACCTGTCGCATCTCCTGACAAAAGCCAAGCCGGAAGAGACGGATTACGCTGTTGCCACGCTTGTCGCCCCGCAGGGCGCGGCGAATGGAGAAATCAGACTGCCCGACGCCGAGACCGAGATCGACCCGGACTGCAAGGAAGTGCTGACGATTTGCAGGGAGCTGATCGGAGGCCAGTTGGGATTGGACGACGGATTCGTCAATGCTGGCGCCCACTCAATCGTCATTGCGCGCCTGGCGCAGCGGCTGCAGACCAAGGGGTGGCCGGTGACAGTTCGATCGCTGCTGAGTGAGTGCAACACCGTACGAAAAGTGGCAAGCCGCCCGCGGCAGCTAAAACAGGCCGCCGAGGCCCCGAGAGTCTACGCAAATTCCGAAGAGAACAGAGGCGAGCGCGATGAGGCTGCAGCAAAAGTGCTCTCCGTTGGATCCTTCACCACCTTACAAGTTCTCTTTGCGTCTCTCTTGTATGCCCCGGGGATTGCGACCTTTCTTGCCCTCTTTGGCCTCGTCGAATTCGGTACGTTTTTTACGAGCGCGGATCTTTGGGCATTCATCGTCGTCGGCTTCATCCTATACGTTCTTGGTCTTGCGGCGCCCTTCGCTCTCTTACTATGGGTTATGGTCCTGAAGTTCTTCCTGGGTGGTCACATCTACAAGAATAATGTGACGCCGGGCGTGTACCCCAAATGGAGCAAAATGCATCTGCGTATCTGGTGCATCGGACGGATGGAGAGCATGGTGCTTCTCACGCTGGGGGCAATGTATCGTAGTGCGCCGCTTGTGGCATTTGTGTTGCGGCAGCTCGGAGCGCACGTCGGTAAAAACCTTGAGTGTGCGAAAGATGCTTATCTATCCGGCCCCCTGGATTTGCTCTCCATAGCGGACGACGTCACCATCCAGACCGGGGCCTACATCCAGACAACGAGATGGTCCGGGCAGAATCTGCATGTCGGTCCTGTTCGCTTCGAGAACGGTTGCAAGATCGGCATGCGCGCCGCCATCGCCGAGAATGTGACGGTGGGCAGTGGCAGTTGGATCACTCCGTTTACACCCATTCTCAGTAGTGTGGGGCCGCAGGAAATGTGGGAAGGCGCTCCCGCGCGCCTCGCCGGCCGATTCACCGAGCTGAAGCGCACGGCCAGCGTTTGTCGGCAGACGCGTCCGATGTGGTTGCTGGAGACTGCCAATATCCTGATGCAGGTCGTTGTATTCTTCTGCCTCAGCGTGGTGCCCACCGCTGCCATATTGTGGTTCGCCCGAGGCTTCATCCCTGCTGGGGAAGCGGCGCTTTCAGGGTCGTCTTTCACCTCCTTCGTAGCCAGTGGTGACACGCAGCTTCCGCCCAACTATTTCATAGTGACGCCCATTTACACAATCGTCGGGCATCTGACGCTCTACGCATTCATGACGACCTGGGTTACAATCGTCGTGACCTCTTTGCTGGGCTGTTTATTCATCCGCTTTACGGCTGCATCGCCAGGGCTTTACCCCACGCGCGGACTTAAGGGGGCTCTTCTTCTATACAGAATGAGTCAAATGAACAGCATTCAGGGCGTGTGGACCTGGACCATAACCGGGCAGTATCTGCGGGCGCTCGCAGGTATGCGCTTCCCACGCGTGGGAGCCTCGGAGTGCGACGTCATGTTTAATCTGGTGCCGGAGCTTGCGACCGCCGACTCTCAGGTGTTCTGGTCAAATGGCAGTTTCACGAACATGCTCGACTATGGAGCCGAACACATCAAGCTTCGCCGTCTCGACATGCCCCGGAATTTCTTCACCGGCAACAACTGCGTAGCAGAGTATGGGCAATTCCCGGCCAACTTCCTTCTGGGCGTCTCAACGCCGGGTAGTGACATACAGTTCCGGAGACAGATGCGGTCGCGGCCCGGTGAGCCAATCACAGTGGCAGGCAACCCGCCTATGGAATTTGCAAGCGCGTCGTTTGAGGCAGAGAATGAAACCCACGCACTGCCGAGCTTTCCCCTGTTTCTTACTCGGGTCTTCCTGAACGACATCTTCAGTATTGGCATTTTGCGCATCACCGAAGGGCTCATCTTCACGATCATCTACATTTGCCTGCAGCGCCTGGGTATCGATCCAATCGCCGGTGCGGTCGGTTCATTTCTGCTTACCGAGGCCTGTCTGATCTCGCTCTGCGTCGTGATCAAAAGGTCGCTTGTTGGGAGCGAATGGGGAGCCGATCACTCGACGCCCTTCTGGTCCTGGCGACACTTCTCCTATTTCTTCGCGCAGGACTGCTTCTTCGTCTGGTGCAAGGGATCTCTTGGATTTAGCACCGGGACGATCCTGTCGAATTCCATCCTGCGGTGGATGGGATGTCAGATCGGCCGCCGAACCATCGTGACCAAGCCAATGCAGTGCTTCGACTGGAACGCGGTGAAAATCGGCAGCGATTGTGTTGTCAACGGCTTCCTGCAGTATCACTCCTTCGAGAACATGATGTTGAAGGTGAAGCGGACCGACATTCAGGATGGCTGCGCCGTTACCTTCGGCGCCACGTTGATGGGCGGCGCGGTGGTCGGGCGAGACTCGACACTCATGCCATTATCCATGGTCCTCAAGGAGATGAACCTGGTCTCAGCGACCTATGAGGGGAGCCCTGCGGAGCCTGTGAGCGGTTCAATTCTCATACCTTCACGTCTCTACAAAGATAAGGCCACAGACGTGCTGAGCGACCCTGCTGTTGCGCCTGTCGAGGAGAAAAATCGAGCCAAGGAGCTAGTGTTCGCAAAAGACGCGATACAATCGCCAGTAGACTAATGAGGGAAGGAGCATCGTGATGAAATGGATCTTTTTCATGCTACTGTCTCTGGGGGTGAGTTCCGCGAGTATGGCCGAAACGCCTGATCCGCTCTGCGTGCCCGATCCCGATCAAATGCCTGCGAACTGGCGGCCACCGGCTGCGTTGCAAAAAAGCTTGAATCCTGCTCCGTGGTCGGAGAGCGAAGCGAAGGACGCTGAGGCCGCGATCAAATCGGGGCTGGATGAAATGATCAATTATTTCAAGCAAAATCCCGAGGCCGTTCAGAACCTTTGGGATGATTCGGTCGAGGCTCTGATCCAGGTCACCCATGCCAGCGCGAACCAGCCGGAGTTTGATGCCAAGGCGCGCGATGCAGCGCGCGAGAACCTGACGGCGCTGATTACAACCTACATCGACCTCGATCCTGACTGGGCGATATGCAGAGAATTCAATGTCCTGTTACCAGTCGCCATATTCGCGCACAGGCTCTATTCCGCTGATGACACACTGAGGGATGTTATAACGAAACGCACCAATGCCGCATATCGCGACTGCGGATCCCTTGAGGACGCGATAAGTATCGATTTTCAATCGATCTTGGCGGACAAGGAAGCCCATCCAGACAACGTAGAAGATCTCTTTGATCTCTACCTCTGGAGCCTCTGGTTAAGCGAGGCCGAGCTTTATCCGGATATTGAACTGCCTGCCGACGCCCGCAAGTTTGGTCAAGAGGCCTGGAAGTATTTCCAAACCTATAAGCTCGCCAGAGCGAGCGAATTCGAGGACGGAGTCAAAGACAAAGATTTCATCAAGATCGCAAATCTTGCCACACGCATCGCCCAAATTCCAAGCGGCGCCCACCGGTTTCCACTCTACGTGGAAGATAAGCCGGATCTCTATCGCTTTTACCGTGAGAACTTCTATCCGGTCATGCAATCAGGTGAGCTTGGCGTGTTCGCGTCATTCGTGGATTCGCTTCGCCAATATGGCTGCACCGCGGAGAATGATGTGCAGGTGCGTGAGGGAAGCCGTTATCTACTCAAAGCCTTTCATGATAGCAAGGACAGGTGGATGAACTACAGAATGAAGGATGAGGCGGATGTCGAGCTGGATGAAAACGATCTCCTCCAACTTCCATGGAAAGCCATATTGGGCCTCCGGAGTCGGCAATGGGAGCAGCCGAAACCTGGTACCTATGGGGGCGTTGTTCGCCGCTGGCTGCCGCAACCGCATTGACAGCACGGACCATTACGCTACTCATGTCACACAGAACGCGGTCTGATGTCATGCGGTAAGACTGGCGGGTTGCAGTGCAATCCTCCGTTCCCGGATATTGACCGTACTTTGTATAGAGAAAATTGCCTCACCAGGAAACTTCATCCCCACTGAAACATTGATTTTCATTGTGAGTTCATTTTCCGGTCTCCTATTAATAGGTTGCGCGAATGAGCTCATGCTAACGAATTTTCTTTGAGACCATCATCGCAATTCCCGACTGAATCGCTACAGTCTTTTCCTATGTTGAAATCCAAAACCAAGGTTGAAAAGAGAGGATCCCATGAAGAAAACCTTAATGATTGCAAGCCTTTTTGCTTTTCTGGCTACGCCAGTCTTTTCGCAACAAAATCAGGATGGAGCAGATGAGCCCGTGACTCCTCCAACTGCTGAGGAAGTCGATGCGGCAGTGAGCGCCATCAATGCGATGGCTAATGACGACCAAAAGGTGGAGGCCTATTGCGACGCCACCGATGGAGAGGGCGATATCAAGGAAGGTGACACCGCAGCAGAAGAGGCGTTCCTAAAGAAGATGGATGCCTACGTTAACGGTCTCGGTGAGGACGAACAATTGGCCTTTGACATTAACGATACGGTGGAAGAGACATCCCCGGAAGGAAAGAAGCTCGGTGCAGCTTTTGCTAGCCTTGAAAAGAAGTGCGATGCTGGGAGCGAAGGTAATGGGGCCGATGGCGGTGAAGCCAATTGAGGCTGATCTCTACGGTCACCGCTAGGATGTAGAACTGTGCCAAGCTAACCCGTTTTGTTTTAAAGCGGGTTAGCTATCATCCAATGGCCACCTTAATTTCAATCGCCCGAGCTTCAGGTTACTTTTTGCCACCAGCATCTGCCGTTACGGATGGCTTCATGGGCTTGGTAACACTTCAGGAGAGGTCTTAGAGCGATGCCACTAAACCGGCTGTTTGGTTCCGGTCGTTCGATCGATCAACAGATCGAGCGCTGGATGGAGAAAAACAATGTCCCAGGTCTTGCAGCCTGCATAGTTTACGGCGACAAAATCGTCTGGTCCAAAGGCTATGGGCTGGCGAATATAACGAAAAAGATCCTGTTTGCTCCGGATACAACGCTGTTCCAGATTGCCTCGATCACGAAGACCTTCACCGCTACGGCCA
Source organism: uncultured Hyphomicrobiaceae bacterium (assembly GCA_964407125.1). Classification (GTDB taxonomy): domain Bacteria; phylum Pseudomonadota; class Alphaproteobacteria; order Rhizobiales; family Rhodomicrobiaceae; genus JAHQVI01. Next base: position 7,677 of record CAYOUP010000093.1, read on the forward strand.
TCATGCAATTGCGTGATCAGGGGCTATTTGCACTTGATGACGACGTCAACAAATTCCTGACGTTTTCCTTGCGCAACCCGAGACATCCCGACAGGCCGATCACCTTCAGGCATCTGCTCACCCATTCATCTTCGATCGATGACGATGATTGCATCTATTCCCTTTATTCCGTTGGCGATCCCATCAAATCGCTTCAGGACGTTGTAAACGCATATTTCACGCCAGATGGCGCATTATGGCGGCCGAGCAATTTTCGCAAGAATGCCCCTGGAGATAAGGAGAGCTATTCCAATGCCGGTTTCGCCTTGCTCGGATATCTGGTGGAAGTCATTAGCGGGAAGTCTTTGGAAGACTATCTGCAGGAGAACATCTTCACTCCCCTTATGATGAACGAAACATCGTTCTACATCGCTAAACTCGATGATGAGAGGCAGGCTCGCTGTTACACCTACACCAAGAGGGCTAAGAGTCAGCTGTGTCCAGGCGATGGCGATGGCAACCTGTTGCCCGCGGGAATGTCGCCACAGCCGGGCTTCAACGAGCACGCCCTCTACAGCTACCCGACACTGGCAGATGGTATGCTCAGAACCAGCGTTAACCAGCTTGCCAATTTCATGATCGCCATGATGAATGGAGGGCGGTTCCAGCAGACGCAGTTACTCAGGGAAGACACAGTCAGAGAGATGCTCACCGGCAGGAAGCAAGGTTTGGCGTGGAGCCGGATGGATGATTTCTGGGGGCATGACGGCAGTGATCCGGGATGCTCGACGCAGATGATGTTCGATACGGAGGACAAGATTGGGTTCATAGCTTTCGCCAATTCCGATGCCGAGTTGGAGGACGTCATGGATCTGCTCGAAGACGAGGCAGAGGAGCAGTTCCTCTAGTTTGAAAATCCAGCCTCCGGTTGTGGGGTGGGTGCGTTCTCAGCCCCTAAAACAATCTGATCATGGCGACTGAGGATTAGACTTCCAGAGAAGGAGAAGCATTGTGAAGAGATGGATCTTTTTCACGATACTGTCGCTGGGGGTAAGTTCCAGTGGCATGGCCGAAACAGCCGATCCGCTCTGTGTGCCCGATCCCGACCAAATGCCACCAAGCTGGCGGCCATCACCCGAGTTGCAGAAAAGCTTAAATCCCGCGCCGTGGTCGGAGAGCGAAACGAAGGATGCTGAGGCCGCGATTAAATCGGGGTTGGATGAAATGATCGGTTATTTCAGGCAGTACCCCTCGGCCGTTCAGAAGCTTTGGGATGATTCGATTGAGGCTCTGATCGAGGTCACCTATTCCAGCGCAAACCCGCCGGAGTTTGACGCTAAAATCCGTGATGCAGCGCGCGAAAACCTGACGGCGCTGCTGACGCCTTATCTCGAAGACGAGCCAGAAACCGCAGAATGCGACGAATTTAAGCACTTTTTACCGCTCGCCATATTCGCACACAGACTTTATCCGGCTGAACACAAGCTAACGAATGTCGTCACGAAACGCGTCAATGCTGCCTATCGCGACTGCGGCTCACTCGAAGCTGCGACTGAAGATATCTTCCAAAAAGTCCGGGAGGACAATCAAGACCCTGATGAGTATATCGATCATCTTGAGGATCTTTTTGATCTCTATGTCTGGGCTCTCTGGCTCATAGAGGCTGAGCTTTATCCAGACATCGAACTACCAGACGAAGCCCGCTCGTTCGGTCAAAAGGCGTGGAAACATTTCGAGACTTTGCCGCTTCCAAATGTGGACAAGTTTGAGGAGGGAATCGAGGACGAAAAGTTCGTTATACTCGCAGATCTCGTACCCCACATCGCTCACATTCCGACGGGCGTCCACCGCTATCCACTCTACGTGGAGGATTATCCGGACCTCTACAGATATCATCGTGAAAACTTCTATGCGGTAATGCAGCTAGGCGAAGTCGACCTGTTTGCGTCGTTCGTTGACACGCTTCGTCAGTATGGCTGCACGCCGGAGAACGATGTACAGGTGCGTGATGGAACCCGCTTCATGCTCGAGATCTTTCACGACAACAAAGATCGCTGGATAGACTATGATCAGGAAAACGAGGCGGATGACGACCGCGATGATTACAAAATAATTCACGATCCCTGGACAACCGTGTTGGGCATTCGGGATCGGAAACTGGAGCAACCAAAACCTGGCACTTATGGCGCTCTCATTCGGCGCTGGTTGCCGGCTCCGCGCTGACTGGACCCAGTTCCTGGCGCAGCAAAGAAAAGGCTCCGGCCTGTCCGTCCGTGGACCGTCCGAAGTATTGCTAAACGAGCACAGATTTGAGCGTAGACATGAACGAGGCAACACGCTCGACGCACGCGCCTCCTGCCGTTGACAACACAGACTGGCTGAAAACTGTCGCAATCATCCTGGTCGTGATTGATCATACTGGCTATTTTTTTATC
>CAYOUP010000094.1:0-10084 GCA_964407125.1 uncultured Hyphomicrobiaceae bacterium
TTCGCCTTCATATTCTCGCTGAAGCCTTGCAGAACACAGATCTTGCAGGCTGATGCGGCGCGTGCCGGATCGTTGATGGCTCTGAGTTCCCCATTGCAATGGGGTGGCGCGGGCGGCAATCTGGAGAGCCGGAGATAATCTGTCGCGATGCGGGCGCCTGCTGTTACCAGGTCATATTCGGCTGTTTCGCCCGTTCTTCGCGAAGCGGATCGGGCGGCAGCCGCTATCAATCGACCATGAGAACCGGGACTGGCATCTTCTCCAGCACCTCGCCCGTCACTCCGCCGAAAATGATGCGCTGGAGGGGACTTCTTGTATAGGCGCCCATAATCAGCATGTCCGCTCGCTCATGCGAAACCTGATCCAACAGGCGCTGCCCGGGGGAGACGCCGTCTTGATCATCTGTAACGATGCGCGCATGAATCCCGTGCCAACGCAGATATTCAGCCAGGTTTTCGCCTGCGGGTTCGAAGGCTCCATTCTCTTTTACGGAGATTACGACGACTTCGTCCGCCACCTCAAGAAACGGCATGGCGTCGCCCACGGCTCGCGCCGCTTCGGCGCTTCCGTTCCAGGCGATGGCGATCCTTTCGCCGAAAGTCTCGCGCGCAGCAGGAGGTGAGATCAGGACCGGGCGGCCCGTTTCTCGCAACGCAGCTTCCAGAATGGCTGGCATGCTGCCGCCTTGCTCCAGCGGGAAGCACGCCGTCACGATCAGATCGGCCAGCCGGCCCCGAACCGGCACTGATGCAGTGGTCTGTCCGATTTGCTCGATGAAGTTGACGGAAAAACCGGCGTTTGGGTCCGGAGCGGAAAGACGGGGAGCTGAAAATGTGGAAGTGACCTGCTCGAATAGCTTTCCTGCGCGTTCGCGGCGCTTGTCGCTTTCCTTTGCGATCATATCAAGCAGGTCTGCCATGCCATAGGTGGGCAGCCAGGGCGACAGATGGCCAAATGTCTCGCTTGGCTGGGCCTCGATGCAGAAAACTTCGACATGGGCGTTCAGCCTGCGGCCAAGCGCAAAGGCGGTCTCAAGCGCAGGTTTTTCCAAAGATTCCGGGTCCTCGGGATCATACCGGCCGCTGAGCGGCACAAGAATTTTCCTGATCGCCATAATGCGCTCTCCTTCGCATGGGTTTTAGGCACCATCGGCCACGCTCCATCAATCAGCCAGAGCTTGGCCCGATGATTTTACCCTAATTGACTCGATGGTCTCACGCTATTTGAAGGCAACGCCAGGCTTCAATCCCAAGCGTTTGAAGATCAGCGCCGCCGGGCAGAAACCTGTTATCCCTGCTTGCAGAAGGTTCAATCCGACAAAAGCATTCAGAAGATACCAATATTCGCTATGGAAATAGCCGAGCGCCAGGCTAATGAGCGCCATAAACCCGGCGAAACTCAAGACTGCATTGTCAACCGTCATCGCTAAAATCCTTTCGTGACAGGTTATATGAAGCCTGCCGAAATCGCAGTTGAATACATTATATGTAACGGATCTTGGGGCGGTGTTGATCTAACTCAAGCAGTCTTCGTGTTTTAACCGCGCGCCTTCACCTTCCTCACACCGGGCGCTTGTCGTCGCGCAATGCGATATAAATCGCCGGGATCACGAGCACGGTCAGTAAAGTTGACGAGGCGAGACCGAAGAGCAGCGAAATGGCGAGTCCCTGAAAAATCGGATCGAACAGGATCACCGCCGCGCCGATCATGGCCGCAAGCGCGGTCAGCAGGATCGGCTTGAAGCGGATCGCCCCGGCTTCGAGCAGCGCCTGCCGCAGCGGGATGTTATCCTTGCGCCGATGTTCGATGAAATCAATAAGCAGGATGGAGTTCCGCACGATGATGCCGGCAAGTGCGATGAAGCCGATCATGGATGTGGCCGAGAAGGGAGCGCCAAACAGCCAGTGGCCAATCATGATGCCGATGAGTGTCAGCGGGATAGGGGTAAGCACCACCAGCGGCAGCTTGAATGAGCCGAATTGCGCCACGACCAGGATGTAGATGGCAAGGAGCGCTACCGCGAAGGCCGCGCCCATGTCGCGGAAGGTGACATAGGTCACCTCCCATTCACCGTCCCATAGGAGAACGGGCTGTGAAGCATCCTGCGGCTGGCCGTGCAGGCTGATCTCCGGTTTCGGCAGCGGCCCCCAGTTCTTGGCCTCGATCGCATCCGCGACGGCCATCATACCATAGAGCGGCGCCTCATAATCTCCGGCAAGCTCGGCCATCACCATTTCGGCATCGCGGCCATTATGCCGGAAGATCGGATAGGACGCCTTTTCCGATTTGACACTGACGACGTCGCCCAGCTCGACGATGCTGCGAGCGCCGGGGAGCGTGTTGGCCGGAACCGGCGTGGTCAGCGCCTGCGCATTCAGCGACAGCTTCGCTTTCGGAAGCTGGACGGCAATCTCGACGGGATGCCGCCCGCCACCGCGATGCGAATAACCGACGGCCACCCCGGTCAGATAGGCCTGGATCGTGTCATAGACATCGCTCTGCTCGACCTTGTGATATTCGAGATTGTCCTGATCGATGGCGACGCGCAGGCGTGGGGCCTGATTCTGAAAGCTGTCATTATCGTCCACGATGAAGGGTATGTCCTTGAAGATCCCGCGAACCTCGCGCGCAACCGCACGGCGCGTTTCGGCGTCGGGACCATAGATTTCGGCGAGCAGCGTCGCGATGACGGGCGGGCCCGGCGGGACTTCGACGACCTTGATCGATGTTCCCTCCGGCGCATCGATCCCTTTCAGCCGTTCGCGGATTTCGAGGGCGATCTCGTGACTGGCCCGGCTGCGCTCGCCTTTCGGCGTCAGATTGACCTGAAGATCGCCCTGTTGCGGTTCGCCGCGCAGATAATAATGCCGGACAAGCCCATTGAAATTGAATGGCGCAGCCGTTCCGGCATAGGCCTGAATGGAGGATAGCTCTTCCAGAGTGGAAATACGGCGGGCCGCTTCGAGCAGGATACGGTCCGTGGTTTCGAGCGAGGCGCCGCGCGGCAGATCGGCGACGACCTGCAATTCCGGCTTGTTGTCGAAGGGGAGCAGCTTGACGGTGACCGATTTCGTCGCGAACAGGCCGAGCGAGACGAGTGTCGCCGCGCCTACCAGAAGGAGAAAGATCCAGGCGCCCGCGCGGGATTTCAGGATCGGCCGTGCGACGCTCTGATAGGCGCGGCCCAGAAGGCTGGCTTTCTGCTCGGCTTCAAGTTCATCGCTATGACCCTCTGCCTTGCCGAAGCGGACCATCAGCCAGGGCGTAATGATGACCGCGACGAAGAAGGACAGGATCATCGCCGCCGAGGCATTCGCCGGGATCGGCGCCATATAGGGGCCCATCAGGCCGGAGACGAACAGCATCGGCAGAAGCGCGGCCACGACTGTCAGCGTCGCGATGATCGTTGGGTTGCCAACTTCGGCGACGCCCTCAATCGCGGCCCGGATATGGCTGCGCCCGTCCTTCATCGCCCAATGCCGCGCAATATTCTCGATCACCACGATTGCGTCATCGACGAGAATACCGATCGAGAAAATGAGCGCGAACAGGCTGACGCGGTTGATCGTATAGCCCATGAAATAGGAGGCAAAGAGCGTCAGCAGGATCGTCGTCGGAATGACGATGAGCACAACCGCGCCTTCGCGCCAGCCGATCGCGATAGCGACCAGAAGCACAATGGAGACGGTCGCGAGCGCGAGATGGAAAAGCAGTTCATTGGCTTTCTCATTGGCGGTCTCGCCATAATTTCGCGTAACGATCGCCTCGACATCGTCCGGGATCAGAGGACCTTTCAGTTCGTCCAGACGTTTGACGATCCGATCGGCAATATCGACGGCATTCGCGCCTGCGCGCTTGGCGAGCGCAATGGTGACAGCGGGAACGCGCTCAGTCTCACCGCTTGCAGTCTTGCGAAAATGCCAGGCCCGTTGCTCCAGCGGTTTTGCCCCCACCGCGACATTGGCGACATCGCGGACATAGACGGGCCGTCCGTCGCGTGAAGACACGAGCAACAGCCCGATATCGGGGACGCCGTTCAGTGTCTGGCCGGATGCAACCGCCAAGCTGCGGTTCTTGTCCCGGATACGGCCTGCCAGAAAGGAGCGGTTCGCCTCACGCACCTTGCCGACAAGCTGCGCCAGGGTGATGCCGTAAAGCGAGAGGCGCTCGGCGTCAGGCTCGACCCGGATCTGGTCCGGTCTCCCGCCGACGATATAGGAAAGGCCGATATCCTCCAGCTTCGTCATCTCGATCAAAAGATCATCGGCCATATGATAAAGCGCATTGTCCTGATAACGCCCGGCGGCCCCCGTTTTCGGAGCGAGCGTCAGGGTGACGATGGCGACATCGTCAATGCCGCGCCCCACGATCAGGGGCTCGGGAATTCCAATCGGAATGCGGTCCATATTCGCGCGCACCTTTTCGTGTACGCGCAGAATGGCGTCATCGGAATTCGTGCCGACGAAGAAGCGGGCCGTGACCAGAACGCGGTCGTCTTCCGTGTTCGAATAGACATGTTCGACGCCATTGATCGCCTTGACGATGGTCTCCAGCGGCTCGGTGACCAGCCGGACGGCGTCCTCCGCTTTCAGACCATCGGCCTTCACGTGAATATCGACCATCGGCACGGAAATCTGCGGCTCTTCCTCGCGGGGCAGGGCGATCAGCGCGACGATGCCGAGCGCAAAGGCAGCCAGCAGAATGAGTGGTGTCAATGGCGAGCTGATAAAGGCCCGGGTAAGGTTGCCCGAGACGCCGAGCGGCGGCTGACTGTCACTCATGGCCGAACCAACTTGTCACCGGACTTGAGGCCGGAGAGAATTTCGATACGGTCCGAGCCATCCTTGCCTGCAACGGGAAGCCCCGGCTGAACGACAAGATCAAGGGGCGTGCCGTCGGCCTGCGCGACTTTTACGTAATTAAGGCCGTGGCGCTTGAACAGATACTCCTCCGGAATGAGAAAGGTCTCACGCTTGCCTGCCGAAATCCAGATTTGAGCCCGCTCACCAATGAAATAGTTCCCCAGACCCTGCGCCTCCGCGTCGGCAATGACGCGCCCGTTCTCCAATTCGGGATAGACCTGGACGATGCGGCCTTCGCTGGCGATCTTCGGTTCACCGTTCAATCCACGCGCACCAACCCGTATGGCATCACCCTTCTTCATGAAACGGGCATGTCTTTCGGGCAGTTCGAGGCGAAGAAGATATTCATTGGCGGCGATCGTGGCGAGGCTCTCGCCGACCAGCATCACGCTCCCCTCTGTCACGGCGACTTTCAGCACCCGGCCCGCCGCTGGTGCCAGGACCTGGCCTTCCTCCGCCTGCCGCTCAATGACCGACCGGTCCGCTTGCGCCGCCTGAAGATCATTAGTAGCGCTGTCGAAAGCGGTTTTAAGCTGATCGAGCCGCGCCTGCGCAATCACGCCGCGCGCCGCGAGCTGTTGAGCGCGCTCGTAATCCGCCTTCGCCGTCTCCAGACGCGATTCCAGCGCGGCGATCTGAGCGTCCACCGCCTTGATGCGCAAGGCAATCTTGGGATCGACGACAACCGCCAGAACCTCGCCAGGCTCTACATGAACGCCTTCGTCCACTTTCAGCTCTGCGACGGTTCCGCCCGTTCGAACGCGAGCCTCGACCCGATCCTTGCTTTCAACCCGTGCGAAGACGGATTTGAAGTCGTCGATTTCCTGGGGAGTAACGAGATATGTCTCGGGGGTGCCTTGAGCGCTTGCACCAGTTGCAAGGGAAATACCGGCCGAAATCAACATGCCCGCCAACATCACCGATGTCCGGCAAAAATACTGTGGTCTGATGGTCTTCATGAATCGCCGTACAGCTGTCCCCTTTGAGCTCGTTCTCAAATCCCAATCCGGCCAAAGCTATTATTCATATATGTGCCGATTGCTTTGATCTGCCTCAAAGCAAATATGCGACGTTCTATCGCGTCAATCGGCAGCCATCTGAGCTTTCGAACCAAACGGCGATCCCTTCTCGTGTTGCGTCCCAAACGCTTGATTCCGGGCGAAGGTCGCAAGCATTTGGAAAAGATGCGGGCACCAGCGATGAATTCAGCCGCAAACGGGACTCAAATGTCAAATTCGCTCCACTAGCGCCGGTGCTTCACATCATGCAGCCCACCACCGTTAAAACTTCATTGGCGGTTTCTTTCTGACTGTCGTCCAGGGCGGCATACAACGTCTCTAGAGCAGGCTTCATCTCTTTGAGCGCATTCAGCCGCGTTTCCATGATTGATACACGCACCTCAAGCTGCTCGACAGGGGTTTGGGCATCAAAGCCGGCCTGCATCATTTCATGCATGGATTTCATCGTCTCGAAATTGGTCTTGAGCGCCTGAGCGTAGCCATCCCACGCCTCTTTCTGAGCGTCGGTAATTTTCAGCTCCGCCTTCAAAAAAGCAAGCCGGCCATCGACAAAGGTCGAGGTCTCTCCGTCGTCTCCAAAGCCGATCATCGGGCAGCCCATGCCAAACATGCCGCGCGGGCCCGGACCCCATCCGCGGTCCATCATGCCATGGCCCCAGTCATGCTCCATCATACCTGGTCCCATGCCCCAGCCCCGGCCGCCACCTTGCTGCGCGAAGGTGAGGCCTGTTCCGGCGAAAGTTGCGATCACGACAATCGTCGAGAGAATACACGCTGCCCGTTTCATTCTTCACCCCTGATCAATGTTTCACCGGAATAGGGAAGCTGCATCCCGCAGCCTCTTCACTCGGGCGCAGCTTAAGCGCGCAGCAGGGAAGCGCATTGAGCCAGATCAAGTTCATGCGCTTTGCGTACTGATCGAACCGTTGCTTACGCAAATCGCAGACCACCTCCATCGCAAATGTATTATTTGATCTGGCTCATGAACCATTTCGCCTCGAAGTGGTAAATAACCGGTTTCCGGTCAGGGGCATCATGATGGATAAGAGCGTTTCAAAATTTATGCATATGCGTGTGCCGCGTTACACAAGCTATCCGACTGCGCCGCATTTCTCTGCACAGATCGGTGAAACGGAAGTGCGAGCCTGGCTGAATGAGATTCCGCTTGAGACGCAGCTGTCGCTCTATTTGCACATACCATTCTGCAGCAAGATGTGCTGGTATTGCGGCTGCAACATGCGCTTGGCGGCGCGTTACGAGCCTATTGCGGCCTATGTCGATCAGTTGATCGAAGAAATTCGCCTTGTCGCGGCGGCGCTTCCTGGGCGGCATAGCGTCAGCCACATCCATTGGGGCGGGGGAACGCCGACGACGCTAAGGTCGGAGGACTTTGCCCGCATCGACGATGTGCTTCGTAAGCATTTCGATATTGCGCCAGAAACAGAAATCGCCGTGGAGATCGATCCCCGCACGCTGTCGGAGGACACTGTCGGCACGCTCGCCAGAATCGGTTGCAACCGGGCCAGCCTTGGCGTGCAGGAGTTCGATGAGTCGGTTCAGCAGGCGATCAACCGCGTGCAACCCATCGAAGTAGTGGAAACGGTCACCCACTGGCTGCGTGATCACGGGATCGGCGCCGTCAATTTCGACCTCATGTACGGTCTTCCTCATCAAACGATGGCCATGCTTCTCCAGACGGTGTGGCATGCCATCCGCCTGAAACCTGACCGGATTGCACTGTTCGGCTATGCTCATGTGCCCTGGATGGCCAAAAACCAGCGGATGATCGACGAAAAGGCCCTGCCGGGCGCTGCAGGACGGATCGAAATGGCCGAAACTGCGGGAGATTTGATCGAGAATTTCGGCTATCGGCGCATCGGCATCGATCATTTCGCCCTGCCGGACGACAGCCTCGCCGTGGCTGCTGAAACGGGCAAGCTGCGGCGCAATTTCCAGGGATATACGACCGACTCCGCCGGCGCTCTGATCGGTTTTGGCGCCAGCTCCATCTCTGCTTTGCCCGCTGGCTATGCGCAGAACGTGACCGAAACCGGCGCCTATATGCGCGCTGTGGAGGGCGGTCGCCTGCCGGTGGCGAAAGGCGTCCGGCTGACGAAGGAGGATCTCCTGCGCCGCGATCTCATTGAAAGGCTGATGTGCGACTTCCAGGTCGACATCGGTCAGATCTGCACCCGGTTCGGGGGTTCAATCAACGATTTGAGCGAGACGTTGGATCGGCTTGAGCCGTTCCTGGCTGATGGGCTTCTCGAGCGCTCCGGCGATCTGTTCCGCATAACCGGGCGCGGCCGTCCCGTGACGCGCGTCATCGCTTCGGCATTTGACGCTTATCTGGCCATGCCGGCGGAGGAAGTCCGGCACGCCAGCTTGTAGATGCATTCCGTTTTCGCTGAGATCCGGCGGGCGCCTCCTGTTACGATCAAGACGCCGAACATGAAGCGGCATCGCAATGATCAGCAAACGCCTGTACTGTTTCATATTTGGCAGATGAGGCGATCGGGCCTAAAGAGCTGGTCGCACATGATCCGGAGGAATGCATGAAGCAGACCTGGCGCTGGTTCGGTCCGAAAGACAACGTATCGGTTGACGATATGTTGCAGGCAGGCGTTGAGGGCGTTGTCTCCGCGCTGCATCACATACCGGCGGGCGAGATCTGGACGCCGGAGGAAATCGCAAAGCGTCAGAACGATATCGCGCTCAGAAAGGACGGTTCGCCATCCGGTTTGCGCTGGGACGTTGCCGAAAGCCTGCCGGTTTCGGAGGACATCAAGAAACAAAAAGGCGATTGGGCCGTCCATTACGAAAACTACAAGACCAGCCTTCGAAATCTGGCAGCGGCTGGCGTCAACACGGTATGCTACAATTTCATGCCGGTGCTGGACTGGACGCGTACGGATTTGAGCTGGCGCGTGGCGTCCGGTGCGACCTGCATGCGTTTCGATCTTGTGGATTTTGCAGTCTTCGACATTTTTATTCTGGGCCGCAAAAACGCGCCCGCGGATTTCCCTGAAGATGTCGCCGAGGCAGCACGCGCGCGTTACGAGGCAATGAATGAGACCGTTCGCAAGACGCTAGCCCGCAATGTCGTGTCTGGATTGCCTGGCGCTGCGGAGAATTTCACGCTTGAGGATGTGCGCCGCCATCTTGCCGAATATGATACGATCGCGAAGGACGACTTGCGTTCGCATCTGATCGATTTTCTGAACGAGGTCGCCCCGGTTGCCGGGGAGGTCGGCATACGCATGTGCTGCCATCCGGATGATCCGCCTTTCGATCTCCTGGGCCTTCCGCGCATCATGTCAACGGAAGAGGATTACAGAAGGATCATGGAGGCAGTCGATCTCCCGGCGAACGGTATCACCTTGTGCACCGGTTCGCTCGGCGCGCGGCCTGACAATGATCTGCCGGGCATGATGGAACGGCTTGGTGACCGCGTCCATTTCCTGCACCTCCGCAATGTCAAACGGGAGACGGACAGCATCCGGGGCTCTTTCTACGAAGCCGAACATCTGGGCGGCGGCACGGATATGGTCGCGGTTATTGCTGCTGTTCTGTCGGAAGAGAAAAAACGCCGAAATGCCGGTAGAGCCGATCATTCGATCCCGATGCGACCGGATCACGGACAGAATATCCTTGATGATCTGACGCGCAATACTCAGCCCGGCTATCCTGCGATCGGCAGGCTGAAGGGGCTGGCCGAATTGCGCGGCATCATGACGGCCTTATCGCACAAATCCATGGAGCAGCGCATATGAAGGGGGCACGCAAGCCATATTGGCGAGGAAAAAAGTGGTGCGGCAGGAAGAGGTGACGGAGGAGTTGCTCGATATCGTCGTCGGCGCCGAGGCGGTTCGGCAGCATAAGTAGGCCGGCGTGCTTGCCGCATCGCCTTATAGGCACAAGGCGCTTATCTCGTTGGCAACTTGTTCGGCAACTTTCTCTACAGCTTCCGCCACGGCAGGCGAAACCGGTATGCCATGCTCGAAGGACGCTGCCTCGATTGCATAGATGATGCAGCGAGGCGGAAGCCGCCCTAATGCGCGGGCAAGCTCCACAGCTCCGGCAAGACCGATAACGTGGCTGGACAGATCACCCAAGTCTTGCGGCAGGGCCGTTGTTCCGGCATCGAAGCGTTTAATGGTCCCGGCAGGCGCTCCAGACCGGCAGGCATCGATCAACCAGGCG
>CAYOUP010000095.1:0-9930 GCA_964407125.1 uncultured Hyphomicrobiaceae bacterium
TCATCACCGGCACGATCAAGGCAAATTTCCCCAGCCGGATCAGCTTCCAGGTCACGTCCAAGATCGACAGCCGCACCATTCTCGGCGAACAGGGTGCGGAGCAGCTCCTTGGCGCGGGCGACATGCTGACCATGGCGGCCGGCGGCCGGATCATGCGCGCACACGGGCCGTTCGTCTCCGATGACGAGGTCGAGACCGTAACCCACTATCTGCGCGAACAGGGCGAACCGGATTACATGGACGGGCTGGTTGACGATGACAGGACAAGCGATGACGGGCAGGATGATCCGGCAGCTTCCGCGGCGTCGGGCGACGATGTCTACAGTCAGGCCATCGATATCGTGCTGCGCGATCGCAGACCGACCACAAGCTATCTGCAACGCCGTCTCGGTATCGGCTATAACCGCGCGGCTTCGCTGATCGAGCAAATGGAGGCGGATGGCATCGTCAGTGCGCCGAACCGGACCGGAAAACGCGAAGTGCTGGCGGGTGAAGCGACATAATTGTCCGTAAAATTTTCACTCTCTGTCTAGATTTCGCACGATTTTCAAGCGAAAGTGTGCCCAATTTTTACAAGCCCTATCGACAGAGAGAAGGGAGACGCTCTCCTAATGAAACAAACGTCAAGCTCTGCGGTAATTGCGGCGCTGCTATTCGCCAGCGTTGTATTCACCGTACCGAATGCTTCGGCACAGAACTCGTCTGAATACGCCAAGACACCTCCAAAGCCTCAGCCGGAGGCAACTGCGCCCGCAGCACCATCGGCGCAGCCCGAAGCTGGCGCGGACGAGCAGCCGCAGGGCAATGCTGTAGGGGTCTCTCCAGGTTGGGATACGGGCATAAGCGAAGCCCCGCCCCAAGCAAGCCAGTACGCCGGCGCGCCCGATCAGGCCGAAATCATCGAGAAGGTCAATGCCTATTTCAACGATATGACCAATATCGAAGGTGAGTTCCTGCAAACCAACCCAAATGGCGAGACACAAAAGGGCTATTTCTATCTCGAACGTCCCGGCAAGGTCCGCTTCGACTATAACCGGCCGAGCAGACAGAAGATCATTTCGGATGGCGAATACCTCGCTATCGAGGATCACGATCTGAAAACGGCCGACCGCTATCCGCTCGAATCGACGCCCTTCCGACTCCTTTTGAAGGATAAGGTCGATCTGGCCAATGACGCGGAAATCATCGCCGTCGATATGGGCGAAGACGTCGTTGTGCTCACGCTTGAGGATAAGGAGAACAAGGGCCGTGGACAGATCCGTCTGTTCTTCGAATGGCCGGAGATCAAGCTGTCCGAATGGATCATTTCGGATGCGCAGGGGCTGGATACACGCATACAACTGGGTGATCTCAAGGTCGGCGAAAAAGCCGATCCGAAGCTGTTCACATTTACGAAATCGCTTGGCCTTCCGGATTTTCGCAACGGCGGCAATTAGTGGTTCCGTCTGAACCTATTTGGCCAACCGGATGAAATGTCAGAAAAAATCAAAATCGCCTGGGGCATATTCGCAACAGTCAAGGGCGCGTTCGGTTTTTCTGGTATTTCGCGTTGGAACTGTGCTATAAATGAACAAGTACTGTGATAGTAGCGAGGCCAGTCACCATCGGTAGTGCCCCCCGTCTAACCGAAGGCCTTGTTACAGCGTCGGCATCCCTCCCGGCGCGCCTCGTAGTACGAGTATGAGCGCCCAACCTTCGCCGGGGTTGGGCGCTTTTTTCATCTGACATCATCGAATATTCAGCCGGCCTCCACATATGTCTACTGGCAAATTGACCGTGGCGGCGAGCAGTGCATAGCTTCTCTAATGAGCGCAGAAAATCGACAGCCCGCAAACATCCCGGCTCAGCTCCTCAAGCTGCCGATCCATCTCTATCGTGGCACGCTCGCCTTTTTTCTCGGAGGGCGCTGCCGTCACGTACCCAGCTGTTCGCAATATGCGCTCGATGCCATAAGTCTCAACGGCGCGTGGCGGGGCTTCTGGCTGTCATTGTCGCGTTTTCTGCGATGCAACCCGTGGTGGGGGACGCACGGATTCGATCCGGCGCCCGATATAAGACAGGAACATCACCCGATCTGGGCGGCATGGCGTTACGGGCGATGGCGCGGGCCGTTAGATGACTCAATAGGGGCAGGCGAGGGGAAAGATGGCCGGGACTGACAACAGAATCTCACCCGAGTTGAAGACGCCCGAGGAGCCGCTTCCTCCCGCCACGATCAAAAAGCGGCTCTGGCTCGTCGTCGAGATGATCATGCTGTTCGGCTTCACGCCGATCCTCGTCTACGCGCTGCTTTATGAATACAAAATACCGCTGTTCCAGATCCTGCCCCCGGTCTTTCTCGCTTTCATCGTGTTCCTGACGCTGGATCGCAGCTTCTCATGGAAAAAGCTTTTGCTGACGGGCATCAACATCAAGCAGATTGTCAGCATACTTACAATATTCGCCATAGCCGGACCGGGCTTGGTCATTTTCGCCCAGAATGATGTGCCTAGGCGCTTTCTCGCATTCCCGCGATACGCCTACGACATCTGGATCATGGTCATGATCCTCTATCCGCTCATCTCGGTCACGACGCAGGAGATCATGTATCGCGTGTTCTTCTTTCACCGGTACAAACCCCTGTTCGAGCGCGACCCGCAAGGTGCGATCGTGCTCAATGCCGTGCTGTTCTCGTTCAGCCACATCGTCTTTCAGAACGTGACCACGCTGATCATCTCGCTCCTTGGCGGATTGCTGTTCGCATGGCGCTATCAAAGCTCGAAGTCATACTGGGCGCTGGTCATCGAGCATTCGCTTTACGGGAATCTGATCTTCACGGTTGGACTGGGCAAATATTTCTACACCGGCGTGTCCAATTTCTAATCGGAACGCCGCAGCAACGATCCAGCTAACTGCGTCATTATATCGCAGCTAAATTCACCCAGTATCCCCGTGCGATTCTGAGCGATCCAATTTGTGCACAGTAGCAGCCTTCAACCTCAACCCAGGCAAGGCTAGCAATCCGGCTCCCATGTATACAAAAGCTCGTGAGCGGTATCGGATAAGTCTTTTATTGCCAAAATGCCCTGAAATGCTAGCCTTGGCACAATCTCCTTCGCAGATGCGTAATCTTATTCTGCACTGCGTTATAATCCATGTAGATAAATATACTTATGTAACCTCGCGTAATCTTAAGTAAAACCTGATATCTCATATCACAAAATTTGCGTGGTTAATCATAGGTTCCGCTTAGTTAATTACATGATGCACTCAAAAGGGTAAGCAGATTAAGCATTTTACTTTCTTGATTAAACTTTTGTATAATAGGCTCTGCTGAAGTTGAAATGCATTATGAGTTGATGACGCAAAAGTCTCACGTTTCGATAAAGAGCGTTTTGTTTGTTTGTCTCGGGAATATTTGCCGATCACCTATTGCTGAAGGCATATTCCGGCACATAGCGGAACAGCGCGGCTTCAGCCATCACTTCAAAATCGGATCGGCCGGTCTTGGAAGCTGGCATATCGGACACCCGCCGGATCAGCGCGCGCAGGATGCTCTACGTGGAATGGGCATCGACATAAGCGGTCTACGCGCACGAAGAGTGACGCCGGGAGACTTCGAAAGCTATGATCTCATTCTTGCGATGGACAGATCCAACCGGAACGCTCTTTTACGTATGGCGCCCGTTCAGCATCGTGAAAAGATCAGGCTTTTCCTGACATATGCCCCTAACCTTTCGGTGCAGGAAGTCCCCGACCCGTTTTTCGGCGACACGGCCAATTTCGATTATGTCTGCCAGCTCGTCGACGCGGCCTGCCGCGGGCTCTTCGTCAACCTTACATCGCAAACGCCGGTTCAGAGCACGCCCGCCGCAATTCCCGGGCTCTCGCTGTCGGCAAACGGATAGTCGGCTTCCACCAGATACGGTCCGCCCCCCTGATTGGCCCGGGACGAGAACAGCACGAAGCCTTCCACGGTGAAGGGCTCGCCGAAAAATCCACCATAATAAGACAGATATTCAGCCAGCATCTGCGGCCTGGTGTTATTCAGCCGCGCCAGCGTGACGTGCGGCATGAAATTGCGAGGCTCCGCGGGCAGGCCCGCCATGCGCGCCGCACGCTCATGCGCTCTCTGCAACGCCATCAGCGGCTCGGAGGCCTCAACGCCAGCCCATAAGGCGCGCGGCTTGTTGCCGCCGAAGCTGCCCAGACCCGTCAGGCGTAACTCGAAACTCGGGGAGTCGATCGCAGCGAGCGCCGACATGAAATGCCGTGCAGTCATCGCATCGACGTCACCAACGAAACGCAGCGTGACGTGATAGCGCTCCGGATCGATCCAGCGTGCCCCTGGAAGCTTGCCGCGCAGCAGACTCAAACGGCTGGCCATATTGTCGGGAAGTTCGAGGGCGGTAAAGAGTCTGGGCATGGCGCACCTCCGGGAGTTGTCGAGGTATTATGGGCACGGATAGGTATATAATCGGTTCGTATACTCGATTGCTTTAAGCACCTCCTCGCTGAGCGGGACATGAATGCTGTCGATATTCATCCTGAGCTGGTCCATCGTGGTCGCGCCGATAATGTTCGAGGTCACGAAGGGCCGGGTCGTGACCCATTGTAGCGCCATTTGCGCCGGATTAAGACCATGATCATGCGCAATTTTCAGATAAGCGTCGATGGCAACCGGCGCAACGGGCGTCTCATAGCGCTGCATACGGTTGAAAAGCTGCTTCCGCGAACCCTCCGGCAATGCGCCGTTCTGATATTTTCCGGTCAGATAGCCCTGAGCCAGCGGCGAATAGGCGAGTAAGCCGACATCCTCGCGTATCGCGATCTCCGACAGGCCGTGTTCGAAGTTCTGCGATAACAGATTATAGACATTCTGGATCGACACGATCCGTGGCAGCCTGCGCGTTTCCGCATGATGAATAAATTTCATCGTGCCCCAGGATGTCTCGTTCGACAGGCCGATATGGCGGATCTTGCCCTGCTCGACGAGCTCCCCAAGCACGCCAAGCGTTTCCTCGATGGGAACACCCAAATCATCGCTGTGTTTGTAATTCAAAGAACCGAAGAGTTGAATTTCGCGGTCGGGCCAGTGAAGCTGGTAGAGGTCGATATAATCGGTTTGCAGGCGGCGCAGGCTGCCTTCGACGGCGTGCATGATATGCTTGCGATGCAGGCGAGCCATCTCGCCCTCGCGGAAATAGGTGGATTTGGTGCGCCCGACCACCTTGGTCGCCAGAATGATCTTGTCGCGATTGCCGCGCGAGGCGAACCATGAGCCGATGATGCGTTCCGTCGAGCCCTGCGTCTCGGCTTTGGGCGGGATGGAATACAGCTCGGCCGTATCGAAGAAATTGATGCCTTGACCGACGGCGTAGTCCATCTGCTCATGACCGTCCGCCTCACTGTTCTGCTGCCCCCAAGTCATGGTGCCGAGACAGATGGCGCTGACCTTGACATCAGTACGCCCAAGCTTGCGATAGTCCATTCTTCCCCCAATTCGCGAAAACCGCCGAAATTTACAAACTATTCGGGATGGCATTGCAAGTGCCGAGTGTCCGGATTCGGACGTTCGCCTTGACGTTGCAACGTCGCTGCAGGCTGAGACTATCGGGTGGCGCCGTATTTTGAATAAGGTTACCGCCCACTATGCGGACAAGCACATACCGCCAGATACCGCGCCTCACCGTGCGTTGTGCGGCGGTTGCCGACATGGCAGAGATGCGGACAAAGCTGGCCTATGCTGTTACGAGTTTTGGGAACAGGGCACCGATCTCCAGTGGATCATCGTGAGGCAATTTGAGCGGCGTCGTGTTATGGCAAAGAGCGGAAGGCGCGATCGTCTTCCTGGCGGGACTCGGGCTGTTTCTTCACACGCAGACTGGACTCGCCTGGTGGATCGTGATCGCTATCTTCTTCGTCCCGGATATCAGCGTCGCCGCATATCTTCTGGGCCGCAAGGTCGGCGCGTTCGGGTACAATCTGGTGCATATATATGCCTTTGGCGCGGCGCTCTACGTCATCGGTCTGATTTCTGGCTTGCCGATGATCGTCGCGACTGGCGCGCTTTGGCTTGCGCATTCCGGATTCGACCGGATGCTCGGTTACGGTCTGAAATCAACTGAAGGTTTCAGCGTAACCCACTTGGGAAGGATCGGCCGGCCGTCGCGGGAATGAGGGCATGCGTTCGACCCTTGGACGCCTGACGATCGAATGCTTTATCCCGATGCCGTGGCCGCTGCATTGCGCTGGCCGCGTTTGAGCCACGACCGCGGCGGCTCACCTGTCATGCGTTTGAACATGGTGATGAAGGCGGCGACGCTTTCGTAGCCGAGATCGAGTGCGACTGTGGTGACCGGCTCGCCATCCGCCAGACGCGGCAGTGCGGCGAACAAGCAGGCCTGCTGCCGCCACATCGACAGTCCGAGGCCGGTTTCCCGGTGGAATGCGCGGGTGAAGCTGCGGCGGCTCATCCCCGCAGTCTTTGCCCATTCGTCGATCGTCGTGTGCGGCGAGGGTGCTTCCAGGAAGCGCCGGCAGATCTGGGCGAGCCGCCGGTTCGCGGGCAATGGAAGCGCCAACGGACGCTCCGGCAGGTTCAGGATCTCGTGAAGGAGCAGATCCTGTATGAGCGCGCTGCGGCCTGCGGGCTGTTCCTCACGCGGCAGGGCCATCGCCTCAATCATCAGGTTCCGCATCAAGCCGGTTATGGCAAAGACCCGCAGATCCTCCGGCAGCCCTGCAATCGCGCCCGGCCGGACATAGATCGAACGCATCTGGACGACGCCCAGCATGTCCACGGCATGGTCGACGCCGGCGGGCAGCCAGATCGCGTGCTCCGGCGGCACCATCCAGCGGCCGCTGCCCGTGCTCACCATGACGACCCCGGAGAGCGCATAGAGAAGCTGCGACCGGCTGTGGCGGTGAGGCTTTACATGGTAGCGATCCGGATAATCGGCCCAAAGCGCAACCACCTTGGCCGTAGCCGCCTCGATCCACTCATGCCGCCTCCAGTCGTCAAGCTCCGGCGGCCAGTCAGCCGGGCTTTTTGAATGTTGTTCCATCACCGTTGGCCCACTCTCGAAACTTTTGGACCAGATCACGAAAGAAGGATACATGCAACCGGCCTATGAGTCACCGGCGCATCCCACAGGAGCCGAGTTTGACCGAGACGCCCGCCGCCACATCCAGCAGCTCTGCCGAGACAACCGTTATCATGGTGATTGCGGCGGTCAGCGTCTGCCATTTCATCAACGACATCATGCAATCGTTGCTGGCGGCGGTTTATCCGATGCTGAAGCAGGATTATGGCCTCGACTTCTGGCAGATCGGGTTCCTGACGCTGGCGTTCCAGGGAACGGCGTCGCTGCTGCAGCCGATGATCGGGCTTTACGCCGACAAACGGCCGCTGCCCTATTCGCTGTCGGCCGGCATGGGTTCGACATTCATCGGTCTGATATGCCTTGCCTATGCCAACAGTTACGGTTTCCTCGTCCTCGGAGCCGCGCTCATTGGACTCGGCTCGGCGATCTTTCACCCGGAATCCTCGCGCGTGGCGCGGATGGCCTCGGGTGGCCGCTACGGGGCTGCGCAGTCTTTTTTCCAGGTGGGAGGTAATTTCGGAACAGCGATCGGTCCTCTGCTCGCCGCCTTCATCGTCGTGCCGAATGGCCAGACGAGCGTTGCCTGGTTTTCCGCGGCCGCGCTCCTCGGAATGGTGATCCTCTGGCAAGTGGGCAACTGGTATGCCCGCTACCAGGCCAATGCCGCACGGCGGCCCAAGGCCGTCCACGCGATGTCCCTGCCGAGGCACAAGGTCGTCACCGCGCTTGTCGTGCTGACGATCCTCACCCTCTCGAAGAACACCTACATGGCGAGTATCTCCAGCTACTACACCTTCTATCTCATCGATAAGTTCGACGTGTCGGTGCAGACCTCGCAGATCCTGCTCTTCGTTTTCCTCGGCTCAGCCGCGGCCGGAACGATCCTCGGCGGGCTGATCGGAGACCGGATCGGCGCGAAAACGGTGATCTGGGTGTCCATTCTGGGTGTGGTGCCGTTCACGCTGGCGCTGCCCTATGTCCCTCTCGAATGGACGATCGTGCTCTCCGCCCTGATTGGGCTGGTGCTCGCATCGGCCTTCCCCGCCATCGTCGTCATGGCGCAGGAACTCGTCCCCGGCCGGGTCGGAATGGTGGCCGGCATCTTCTTCGGCTTCGCGTTCGGCACTGCCGGTATTGCGGCGGCTTCGCTGGGCGTGGTGGCTGATGTGAAGGGGATCGGCTATGTGTACTGGCTCTGCTCGTTCCTGCCGCTTTTCGGACTTCTCGCGATCCTGTTGCCGGACACAAAGCTGATAAGCGGGCAAGCTGTAGCAACACAGCAGTAAGGTGGCGCGTCCGGGAACGGAATGTCCGCAACCATTCCCGGCATCGGGCTCAGACCGGTACAGCCTGACACAAGTTCGCACTCTGCTTGCCGCCATGCCTCCCATAGCCGTAATTGAAATCGCCCCGCTGCCGAGTATCGCCGTCAGCTTTGCTTGCCGGACCTTTTCGCGGCCCGCTTGATGAGAGCCTCGACGCTGGGCAGAATGTGTTCAACGATCACGCCGACGCCCTTTTCATTCGGATGCATGCCGTCCTGCAGATTGAGCGCGTTATTGAGCACGATACCATCGAGAAAGAACGGATAAAGGTCAGCATCATATTCTGCCGCGAGATCGGCATACATCTTGCGGAAATCACGGACATAGTCCTCGCCCCAATTGCGCGGCGCTTCCATCCCGGCGATCAGCACCTCGATCTTGCGATCCTTCAGTCGCTTCAGGATCCCGCCAAGCGCTTTCTTCGTCTCGGCGACGGGGATCCCGCGCAGCGCGTCATTCGCTCCCAGTTCCAGAATGACGGCGTCCGCATCCTTCGGCATGGCCCAGTCGAACCTTGCAAGGCCATCTGAAGCCGTATCGCCCGAGACGCCGGAATTGATGACACGCACATTATACCCCTTCGCCTTCAACGCTTTTTCGAGCTGTTCAGGAAAACCCGTATTGGGTGGAAGCTGGTATCCGGCGGTCAGACTATCGCCTAATGCAACGATTACGATCGGTTCCTCTGCTTGGGCGAGTGCCTTATCACCGCCTTGTGAAGATAACGCGAACAGGGCGAGCACGCTACATCTCGCAATCGCCGCAAAGGATTTCCATATGGAAAACGCCATGAGATTTAACCTTTCATGCCCCCAACCGTGTTATCCAAAACGCCCCGTCACGGCAGGAGCGCGCTGACAGTGCCAGAAAAAATCATCGACCTCAAAGATGTTCACCTTTCGCTGCAAAGCCGGGCGGGACAAGTCCACATATTGCGCGGCATCGACCTTGGAGTGAGCGCGGGGGAAACCTTGGGCATTGTCGGCCCCAGCGGTTCCGGCAAATCGACCCTCCTCATGATCATGACCGGCCTCGAAAAAGCCAGCAGCGGCAGCGTTCATGTTGCGGGGCATGATTTTACCGCGCTCAGCGAAGACAGTCTTGCACGGGCCCGCGGTGAGAATATCGGGATTGTGTTCCAGTCTTTCCACCTTGTACCGACCATGACGGCGCTGGAGAACGTCGCCCTGCCACTGGAGTTCTCGGAAAAAGCCGATGCGCGGCAGCGTGCGGAGGAGGTTTTGCAGCTGGTCGGGCTGTCCCACCGGCTCGATCATTTCCCCTCGCAGCTTTCCGGCGGCGAACAGCAGCGCGTCGCCATTGCCCGGGCGCTCGCGCCGGACCCGAAGCTGATTTTTGCCGATGAGCCGACCGGAAATCTCGATGCAAAAAATGGCGAGCAGATCATCGATCTGCTGTTCAACCTGCATCAGAGACTTCAAACGACGCTGGTGCTGGTGACGCAGTATGAGAGCCTCGCCGGACGGTGCGAACGGATCATCCAGCTGGATGACGGGCGC
>CAYOUP010000096.1:0-9907 GCA_964407125.1 uncultured Hyphomicrobiaceae bacterium
ATGTTTCTAGTGGAGCTTTTGAATTTGACATTTGAAGATGAGCTTGGCCGCAACCGGGACTCAAATGTCAAATACGCTCCACTAGCGGAGGTGGTAACGGGCCGCAGCCTTTTTCCAAAGACAATAATCCGCATTGCGAATTTGCCATGGGGATATAATCTTTGCTTTGGACCTCTTCAAGAAAACAGCGCGAGGCCCCATAGAAAGCGTATGGTTAACCTGGATGATCTTTATAGCGGCCGGATTCTCGAACTGGCGGCGAATATTCCGAACACCGAACGGCTGGAAGACCCGGACGCGACGGCAAGAGCTTATTCCAAGCTGTGCGGATCGCGCGTGACCGTCGATCTCAAGATGAAAGACGGTGTGGTCACGGATTACGGCCAGGAGGTCAAGGCCTGTCTGCTCGGGCAAAGCTCGGCGGCGATCATGGGAAGGCTGATTGTCGGATCGACGTCGGAAGAGCTTCGTGAAGTCGGCAGAACCATGCGGGCGATGCTCAAGGAAAATGGGCCGCCGCCAACGGGAAAGTGGGCCGATCTTGCCTTGCTGGAACCGGTGCGCGACTACAAGGCCCGCCACGCATCGACGCTTCTGGTTTTTGATGCGGTGGAGGATGCGCTGGGCCAGATCGAGGAAAGCCGCGAAGCTGCTGCCGAGAACGTTTAACCACCTGGTATTCTATCCACAGTCGGCTTTTTTCCGTTTCCAGCTGGCAATCCTCTTGCTACTTGCGGACCAACACTAGATGCGGGGTTCGTTTCATGAAGCTTCGACTGGCCACCTGGAATATCAACTCGGTGCGGCTGCGCATCGGTATCGTTGAACGTCTTCTGAAAGAATATGAGCCGGACGTTCTTTGCCTCCAGGAAATCAAATGCAAGGACGAACTGTTTCCCTATGACGCGGTCAAAGCTGCTGGCTACCCGTATATTCATGTGAAGGGGCAGGCGGGCTATCACGGCGTCGCCACCGTTTCACGCATCCCGCTCACAGCCAACGGCACCGAGAATTTTTGTGGCACCGGCGAGGCGCGGCATATTGCGGCGGTCGTCGATGGCAAGCCGCTCATCATCCACAATGTCTATATACCGGCGGGCGGCGACATTCCCGATCCGGAAATCAACCCCAAATTCGGACAGAAGCTCGCCTATGTCCGTGCATTGACGAAATGGTTCAGCAAAGGGGGTGGAGCTGACTCAGAGCGCAATCATCTGCTCGCAGGCGACTTCAATATCGCGCCTTACGAGCAGGATGTGTGGTCGCACAAGCAGCTTCTAAACGTCGTCAGCCATACGCCTGTCGAGGTTGAACATCTCATGGCGCTGAAGCAGTCGGCGAACTGGCATGACATCATGCGCCAGTTCGTTCCGATGGAAGAGAAGCTCTATACGTGGTGGAGCTATCGTGCGAGGGACTGGCGCGCATCGAACCGGGGGCGCCGGCTCGACCATGTCTGGGTTACGCCCGGCCTTGAGGGTTCGGTACGGGCGATGCAGGTGATTACGGATGCGCGCGATTGGGAGAAACCGTCCGACCACGTTCCCGTCATCGTCGATCTTGAACTCGACTGATCTGCGTCAGGCGCTGACAACGCCGCTATCGCCCTGAACCTCTGTCCCGAGCGGCAGGGTTTCCACGCCATATCTGTCGATCCAGACCTGTCTAAGGAGCAGCACCAGAATGGCGAGCTGTGGCAGCACAACGATCGCATTGGCGAGGATCAGCGGCCAGCTTCCTATCAGGAGGCCATAAGTCAGCCACATCACAACGCCTGTCACCAGAAGCAGGTACATGGTCAGCGACAGCCCGGTCGTTGTCCGCTCGCGGATGGTCTTGATCGCCTGAGGGAAGAATGCAGCGGTGGTAAGGCATGCGGCGGCTGAGCCGGTGATTTCGATGAAAGCGGAATTCATGTGTATTGATGTCCTGACGGCGTTGATATGACTGGCGCTATATCGAATGTTGCTCCGGCCTTCGCAAGAGACCCGATTGCATAGCTGGTAGGATTTATTGGATGAGCCCCGTGCGACCATGAAAATGAGGTGCAGCTAGAGATATTTTTGTTCAAAAAAAAGCGAACGCCGAAAGTCGTTATTAGGCTTGCATGCATATCTTTTTCTATGCAAATTTACACGCTTTAAAGCATTCGAAAATATTGTGATGAGCACGCCAAATATAGTTGCAACCGCACAATTTGCTACGTCAGGTTTTATGTAATGGTGTCACGAGTACGTACTGCGTTTGTGTCTGTTTCCATGAAGATGCGTTTTCTCGTAATGCTGGCAGCCATATGCTCAGGCGCTCCAGCGATGTCAGCCGAAACCGAATATGCAACGGTTATAAACTGGGCTGGCGTCTCCGACCCCCTGAAAATCGTAATCTCACTGGATGAGCAGCATCTGACCGTTTATCGCGGTACCGAGCCGATATCATCCACACGCATTTCGACCGGTAAACGTGGTCACAGGACTCCAGCCGGAATTTTCAGCATTCTGCAAAAAAACAGATGGCACCGCTCGAATATCTATAGCAGTGCGCCCATGCCTTACATGCAGCGGCTGACATGGTCGGGGGTCGCTCTTCATGAAGGCTACGTACCGAATTATCCCGCGTCGCATGGCTGCATCCGTCTGCCCGGAAAATTTGCCCGTCAACTGTTTTCCATGACCAATGTCGGCGTGCAGGTTGTCATTGTTAACGGTGAGACAAAACCGAAAAAGATCGAACACAAAAGCCTGTTTCAGCCTCGTCCGCTTGATCTCGTTACAGTGAATGAACGCGATGTCATGCTCCGCTGGGCCGAGGAGCACGGACAGCCCCGCAGGTGGATACCGCTTCCGGAAAAGGCGTCCATGCTCCAGACGGTCTCCTACTCGACCACGAGCATGTCGGCGACTGTCGATGAGAAGCCCGAAGACGCAGTTCAATCTTCAAGTGGGAAAAGGCTGTCTGTTGAACGGGAGGCGTCGCTCAAGCTTGCGGATTTTGAATATGATCTGGAGCAGATCGAGTTCTACAAGAACAGATCCATCGAACCCCTGCGAATATTGATTACACACCGCGAGGGTGCCGAACTTGTTCGTGATGTGCAGAAACTGCTGCGCAAACTCGGGCATAATCCGGGTGACATTGACGGTTACGTTGGCCGGGATACAAGAGCCGCGATCCGGTCCTTTCAGGAGGCCCATGGGATCAAGGTCACGGGCGAGCTTACCGACGAGCTGGTGCAAAGGATATTCGAAGAGGCCAAATCCAGCGCGCCGCCAAGTGGCCATCTCTACGTCAAGCAGGACCGTAAGCTTATCCTTGATGCGCCGATCTCGATCGCGAATCCGGGAAAACCGCTTGGCACGTATCTGTTTTCGGTGATGAATTTTGGCGTTGACGCCAATGAAGCTGATTGGCAGGTCATCAGCGCCAATGAAGGAACCGATGCAGGTGCTGTGCTCGACAGGATAAGCCTTTCTGACGATCTGCGCGACCGGCTCGAACGTCTGCTGACCCCCGGTTCGTCGATCATCATTTCTGATGGCGGACTAAACCCGGAAACCAACGAATACACGGATTTCTTTGTTGTGATGAACTGAGGCCGGTTGGCTGGCCTCAAGGAAACAGCCTCATTTTTTCCCAGGACGCTGCATCGTCTGGCCGCCGGAAGACGATTCGGTCGTGAAGCCTGAACGGGCGGTCGTGCCAGAATTCGATCTCGACCGGCGTCAGGCGAAAACCTGACCAGTAGTCCGGGCGCGGAACCGATCCGACAGCGTATTTCGCCGTATAGAACGCCACGGCTTTTTCCAGCGCAAAACGGCCTTCCAGTGGTCGCGATTGCTGCGAGGCCCATGCGCCGATCCGGCTTCCTCGGGCCCGCGTTTCAAAATAGACATCAGCCTCCGCGTCGCTCACCTGCGCAACGTTGCCCCGCACGCGGATCTGCCGCCGCAAACTCTTCCAGTGAAAACAAAGCGCCGCCTTGCCGCTCGCCAGCAATTCGCGGCCCTTGGCACTTTCGAAATTCGTGTAGAAGGTGAAACCTTGTGGACTGAAATCCTTCAGCAGGACCATGCGGACATTGGGCAAACCGTCTTCGTCTACCGTCGCCAGCGCCATAGCATTCGGGTCGTTCGGCTCGCGCGCCTTAGCATCCTCGAACCATTCGCTGAACAGCGCAAATGGCTCCTCTATCTTGGAAAAATCAGCCGCTTGCCCCGAAAGTTCATAACCGCTGTCGGTTTTCTCGCTCATCTCGCCCCGGATTCTAAAGTTTTTCCATAAAGTCGGCACATAATATCTTAATCTTTCCTTATTCGTCGAATTAAGGTGCTAAAACTCTTTGCTTAATGACAAAGCCGCGAGGCTGATTGGCTCCGGGGAGCAAGTTCGATGACCTTATCTCATATGGCTGGACGCAACCTGTCATTTGTGTAGGATGCCGCCAATCCTAGACATTGGAGGACAGGAGTGACCGAACCTGTGCAATTGATGAGTGGCAAGCGCGGCCTCGTTATGGGGGTTGCCAATAATCGTTCCATTGCGTGGGGTATTGCGAAAAACGCGGCTGCGCAAGGCGCGTCTATTGCGTTCACCTATCAGGGTGAAGCGCTGAAAAAGCGTGTCGAACCTCTGGCTGCCGAAGCCGGCTCGGACATCGTGTTGCCATGCGACGTGACCGATCCTGATTCTATCGATGCCGTTTTCAACGCGCTTCAGGAGCGTTGGGGCAGTCTCGATTTTGTCGTGCACGCTATCGCCTATTCCGACAAATCCGAGCTCGACGGGCGTTATGTTGACACAAGTCAGGACAATTTCAGCAAGACCATGCTGATTTCCTGCTATTCCTTTACCGCGATTGCCCAGCGCGCCGAGAAGCTGATGCCGAATGGCGGCTCGCTGCTGACGCTGACTTATTACGGCGCTGAAAAAGTTATGCCGCATTATAATGTTATGGGAGTTGCGAAATCGGCGCTTGAGGCGAGCGTACGCTATCTCGCCGCCGATCTCGGCAGGACGAATATTCGCGTCAACGCAATATCGGCGGGGCCCATCAAGACATTGGCGGCGTCCGGTATCAGCGATTTTCGCTATATTTTGAAGTGGAACGAATATAACTCCCCGCTGCGCCGGACTGTGTCGATCGATGAGGTCGGCGGCGCCGGGCTGTATCTTTTGTCGGATTTAAGCCGTGGCGTGACCGGCGAAATCCACCATGTCGATGCCGGATATCATGTCGTAGGCATGAAAGCCGAAGACGCACCGGACATTTCCGTGGCGCTGAAAAACGGAGATTGACGTCACATGCACCCCATGAGGCTGATAACTTACGCCATCCTCACAAGTATCGTGTCGCTCGTGGCGATGGGCGGCATAGGATTTTACGCTGGCTACTCTGCGGGGCGCGGCGATCTGGAGGAGCTGAAGACCGTTATTGCTGCCGGGGGCTCTCCCGAAGGCGCCAAGGCACTTATTGAAGCCGTTAGGGAACAGGCCGGCGTCAGCGCTCCAGCTGCACCGGCCACAGCGGAAGTCGATCTCGAACCGCTCCTTGAGGAAATCCGGGCGATGAGCACGCAGCTCGGGAATCTTGAGAAACAGGCGGCGAAACAGCCGGAAATAGCAGAACGCGTCATCGAGAAGGACGATCCGGCTGCTCAGATCGAACTGTCAAACGTCAAGCAGCTCCTTTCCGAGACCAATAGCCAGTATCAGGTCTGCCGCCAGAATTTGACGACGCTGCAAAGCCAGTTTGAAGAATTGAAGACCTCAAACCAGGTCGCCCTCAGCGAAACCGGGACTCCAAAATCGGGCGGCTCCGTTGTCCTGTTCGACAATGTCCTGCTCAAAAAGAACGAAAACAAGCTCTATCGGGACGTTGACGTGTCTTTGAGCCTTCAGTCCATGGATTCGCGCTCCGCTCGCGTTGCGGTCAACCGGAAGCCCGTCGGAATTTCATTCGGGGAGCGGAAGATTTTCCAGCATCGTGACGTGACCTGCGAACTGGTTTTGATGGAAACCGATCTCGAAGGCGGCAAGGCGCGTGTCAGCATCGCCTGCAACAGATAACGCAATATGCCTCTCATATATTTCGTTCGGCATGGTCAGACCGGCTGGAATGCCGAAAAGCGGATGCAGGGACATCTCGATATAGCGCTGAACGATACCGGTCGTTCGCAGGCCGCACGCAATGGCGCGGTGCTGGCCCGGCTGCTTGGTGATCATGAACGTTTCGATTTCGTTTCCAGCCCGCTTATTCGCGCATTCGAAACGATGCAAATCCTGCGGCGGGAAATCGGCATCGCACCGGATGATTTCCGCACCGACCCTCGCTTGTGCGAGATTCATCTCGGCGACTGGGGCGGCCTGATCTATACCGAGATCGCCGAGACCTTTCCCGAGGAGCACCAGGTGCGCGACGAGGATCCTTGGAATTTTCTTTATCCCGGCGAGGGCGCGGAGAGCTTCGCGAGCTTCTATGAGCGCGTGCTTGACTGGCTTGACGGTGTAGTAACCGATAGCGTGGTAACATCGCATGGCGGGGTCTTGCGCTGTCTGAACCGCCATTTTACACAGATCGGCGAGCGCGAGGCGCTGAAGTTCGACGTCCCGCAAGACAGGATTTTCCGGATTTCCGACGGCGTTCTTGAAACGTTCTGAGTGATCGCGTAAGCCGGAATTATCCAATATTGATGATTCCTCCTGAAGGAGTTTGCCATGGCCTACCAATTTGCGATCTACCCAAGCCTTGAAGGCAAGTCCGTGCTGGTTTCCGGCGGCGCATCCGGCATCGGCGCGGAGATTGTCACTGCCTTTGCCAGACAGAAATCGAAGGTTGGTTTTCTCGACATAGACGAAAATGGCGGCGCTGAACTGGCGGAAAAGCTGGGCGAGAACGTGCACTTTGCGTATTGCGATCTGCGCGACATTGAAAATCTGCGCAGCGCTATTGCAGAGCTGACCGGCAAGATCGGCGCGCCAACCGTTCTCGTCAACAATGCCGCGCGTGACGACCGTCATGACTGGAAGGACGTGACGCCGGAATATTACGACGAGCGGGTGGCTGTGAACCTCAAGCATCACTTCTTCGCCATTCAGGCCGTTGCGCCGGGCATGATCGACGCAGGCGGCGGCTCGATCGTTAACATGGGCTCCAATTCATGGTGGGAGGCGGGTGGCGGCTTTCCTGTCTATGCAATGTCGAAAGCGGCGGTCCACGGATTGACGCGGACGATGGCGCGTGATCTCGGCCCGCACCGCATCCGCGTCAACACGGTCGTTCCCGGCTGGATCATGACCGAACGGCAGAAGCAGCTCTGGGTGACGGAAGAAGCCATTGAGCGGCAACGTCAGCGCCAGTGTCTTCCCGATCTGATCGAGCCGGTTTATGTCGCCCGGATGGTCGTGTTCCTCGCATCCGATGATGCGGCGATGTGCACCGCGAACAACTATATGGTTGAAGCCGGGTCGATCTGACAATGGACGTGAGTCCGTCTTATTAGCGCTAGCGAGGCCGGGATGACGGACAAAAACGTGTGCATCATCCATACCGGCGGGACGTTCGGAATGCGGCCCACGGAAAGCGGCTATGCTCCGGCGCGGGATCTTGGCCGCCTGATTGGCGAGCGTCTTCCGGAACTTGGCATGGTTTCCATGCCTGCCTGGGAACTCATCGAGTATGACGCGTTGCTGGATAGCGCCAATGCGGCGCCGCAGGATTGGTATGGTCTGGCATCTCTGATCCACAGCAACAGCGTGCGGTTTGACGGGTTTATCGTCATCCATGGAACCGACACGCTGGCCTATACCGCCTCGGCGCTTTCATTCCTGCTCGGCGATTTTCACAAGCCTGTCATTCTCACCGGCTCGCAAATACCGCTTTGCGAAGTTCGCAACGATGCGCAGAGTAATCTCATTAGCGCCGCTCAGCTCATCGCGACGGGGCGAATATCGGAGGTCTGCGTCTGCTTTGGCCGCCATATCTTCAGAGGCAACCGCACGACCAAGGTCAACGCCACCGAGCTGGACGCCTTTGCTTCACCGAATTTTCTTCCTCTTGTCGAAATCGGGACGGAATTCCATTTCAGCGAACCTGCCCCTCTACCCTCCGGCGCGGACGTTCTTGGCAAGCAGCCACCGGCCTGTCGGGACTGCAACATTGCCGTACTGCATGTTTTTCCCGGAATGTCGGCCGCATTGATCGACGCCGTTGTCGAAACCGGTGCGTGCGGTATCGTTATGCGATGTTATGGCGTCGGTACGGCGCCTACGGCGAACACAGCATTTCTTAGCGCATTGAAGCGCGCCAGCGAGTCCGGGACCGTGATCGTTGCTGTCTCCCAGAGCGCTGAGGGAAGCGTGGAGCTGCGCCGTTATTCCGCCGGATCGGCCCTAGCCGATGCGGGCGTTGTCAGCGGTTTCGACATGACAGCCGAGGCGGCTTTCACCAAGCTGCACGCGCTATTCTCGCTTGGCCTCGATCCCGCAATGATCGCCCGCACCATGCAGGAAAATCTGCGCGGTGAGCTGACGGCTTGATAAAGCGGACTTTCTACTTTTTGCAATTGCCCCCCTCATCCGGCGATATCGCGCCGGATGAGGGGGATTCGAGCGTCCATTTCACTTTAACCGGAACTAAAGCGCCAGCTTTAGATGCGGATTGCCGTTCGACGTTTTTTCCGCCGTCACGCCGCGCCGGTCGATAATGCAGCTTACGCGTTGCCGGAACGCCGAGAAACTGTCGAACGTTACGACATCGACAGGGATATCGAAGTGCAACGTGACCCGGTATCGCTCCTGCGAACCAAGCATCTGAACGCCGATCACCTCGCCATCGAATGGCTGGCCGAGATACTGGCCGCTCACCCGCTCGCCGATTGAAACCGGACAAGCCGGCGGCTGGTTGCCTGCGGCGGCATAAATCGTGTTCCAGTCGCTATAGCCATATTGATGTGCGATGAGTTCAAGCGCCTGGCTGTGCGAAATGGGCTTGCCTTCACGCTCCAGGCTGCGGCGCAAGCCTTTCGCCTGAGCTTTCAGCTCGTCAATAGTCGGAACCTTGCGTCGTCCATGTGTCATGGGATCGCCCTTTCAGTCGTCAGCGGAAAATAAATGGTGCCCGCATTGCCATTGGTCCGCGTTTCACTGAAGCGGCGGAATGGAATTCAAGAGCTTCACCGTGGCTTGCGCCCGCGAGCGGCAGGGGCTCTCTCCCTGCGGCATAAATAGGCAGCCGCGACGCATTGTCAATATCGGTGGAGTGGCGGGCCTGAGGAGGAGTGCGATCAGCCTTGTCGGTGACAAGCCTCGCGGATGCGGCTATAGAATCGCCTCATGTCACATAATACATTCGGACATCTCTTCCGCGTCACCACATGGGGCGAGAGCCACGGACCCGCCATTGGCTGTGTCGTGGATGGCTGTCCGCCTGGCATTCCGCTGACGGAAGACGATATCCAGCCCTATCTCGACAAGCGCCGTCCCGGCCAGTCGCGTTATACGACACAGCGTCAGGAAGCCGATCAGGTGAAGATCCTGTCCGGCGTGTTCGGGAATGCGGAGGGGGTCCAGGTGACGACCGGAACACCGATTTCGCTTGTGATCGAAAATACCGACCAGCGCTCGAAGGATTACGGAGAGATCAAGGACAAGTACCGGCCTGGCCACGCCGATTACACCTATATCGCCAAATACGGTATTCGCGATTATCGCGGCGGCGGGCGGTCATCCGCGCGCGAAACGGCGATGCGCGTGGCGGCGGGAGCAATTGCGCGCAAGGTGGTGCCCGGTCTTGAAGTGCGCGGGGCGCTGGTTCAGCTTGGAACCGAAAAGATCGACCGCGCAAACTGGGACTGGGATGAAGTCGGTTGCAATCCGTTTTTCTCGCCGGATCATGCCAGCGTTCAGGGATGGG
>CAYOUP010000097.1:0-9902 GCA_964407125.1 uncultured Hyphomicrobiaceae bacterium
CCCGGTCGTGAACCTTTACGGTGAACGACAAGCGTTCACCTTTGGGGAGAGGGCGAGTGCGTCCGCGCCATGCATTCACTACTCATCTACTCCGCAGCCATCGGCTGGGCGCTGTTGATCGCGCGCCAGACCTTTTCCGGCGTTGCGGGCATGTCGATATGATCGACGCCATACTCTTTGAGGGCATCGACGACCGCGTTGATGACGGCAGGCGGTGTGCCAATCGCTCCGGCCTCGCCGCAGCCTTTGACGCCGAGCGGATTGTGCGTACACGGCGTACCGGCGAGCGTCTCCACCTTGAAGGAGGGCACATCATCGGCGCGCGGCATGGTGTAGTCCATGTATGAGCCGGTCAGAAGCTGGCCGTTTTCGTCATAGACCGCATTCTCCAGAAGCGCCTGGCCAACGCCCTGAACGATGCCGCCATGAACCTGACCTTCCACGATCATCGGATTGACGATATTGCCGAAATCGTCCGCCGCCGCGAAGGACACGATTTCCGTCGAGCCGGTTTTCGGGTCGATCTCCACCTCGCAGATATAGGTGCCTGCGGGATAGGTGAAGTTCTTCGGATCGTAGAAGGCGGTTTCCTCAAGCCCCGGTTCGAGTGTTTCGATGGGGTATTGATGCGGAACATAAGCCGTCAGGGCAATGTCGCCGAATGCCTTGGACTTGTCGGTGCCCCTGACCGTGTACGCACCATTGGCAAACTCGATATCGTCTGCCGAGGCTTCGAGCAGGTGAGCTGCAATCTTGCGGCCCTTTTCGATCACCTTGTCGAGAGCGTTGACAAGCGCCGTACCGCCGACCGCAAGCGAGCGCGAGCCATAGGTGCCCATGCCGAACGGGATCTTGGCGGTGTCGCCATGCACGATGTCGACATTGTCGATGTCGATACCGAGCTTGTCGGCGACGACCTGGGCGAACGTCGTTTCATGGCCCTGGCCGTGGCTGTGGCTGCCGGTCAACACCGAAACGCTGCCGGTCGGATTGACACGGACCGTTGCGGCTTCGTAAAGCCCGGCCCTGGCGCCAAGCGCGCCGACAAGGCTGGATGGCGCAATGCCGCAAGCCTCGATATAGGAAGCAACGCCGATCCCGCGCAGCTTACCGCGCGACTTCGCTTCGGCGCGGCGCTGTTCGAAATTGGCGTAGTCGGCCAGTTCCATCGCCTTGTTGAGCGCAGGCTCGTAATCGCCCGTGTCGTAGACGACGGCAACCGGCGTCTGATAGGGGAACTGGTTCGGCTGGATGAAATTCTTCCGTCGCAGCTCCGCCTGATCGACGCCCATTTCCTGAGCCGCTTTGCTCAGCGTCCGCTCAAGGATGAACGTTGCTTCCGGACGGCCGGCGCCGCGATAGGCGTCAACCGGAACGGTGTTGGTGAAAACCGCCTTGACGTTGGTATAAACGGCGGGAGTCGCATATTGCCCGGCGAGCAGCGTTCCGTGCAGCCAGGTCGGAATACAGGGCGCGAAGGTGGACAGATATCCGCCCATATTAGCTAACGTTTCGCATTTCAGGCCGGTAATCTTGCCATCCGCGTCGAAGGCCATTTCGACATGGGTGATATGGTCGCGGCCATGCGCGTCGGACATAAAGGACTCGGAGCGTTCCGCCGTCCATTTGACGGGACGGCCGACCCGTTTCGATGCCCAGGTGACGAGCGCTTCTTCCGCATAATGATAGATTTTCGAGCCGAAACCACCGCCCACATCCGGCGCATAGACGCGCAGCTTGTGTTCGGGAATTGAGAGCACGAACGCACCCATCAGCAGACGGATCACATGCGGGTTCTGGCTCGTCGTATAGAGCGTGTAATCTTCCGTACCCGGCTCATAATGGCCGATAGCGACGCGCGGCTCGATCGCGTTCGGGATCAGCCGGTTGTTGATCAGATCGAGTTTGGTGACGTGAGCTGCGCCCGCGATCGCCGCATCGGTTGCGGCCTGATCGCCGAGCTCCCAGTCGAAGCACAGATTGTCCGGCGCTTCCTCATGCACCGCCGAGGCGCCCTGAAGCGCCGATTTCATATTTACGACCGCCGGGAGCTCGTCCAGATCGAGTTGCACGAGTTCAGCAGCGTTTTTCGCCTGTTCCAGCGTTTCGGCAATGACGGCTACCACCGGATCGCCCACATGGCGCACCTTGCCGACCGCCAGAATGGGATGCTTCGGCTCTTTCATCGGATTGCCGTCGCGGCTCGTAATCAGCCATCCGCAGGGAACGCCGCCAGCGCCGGATGCGTCGATGTCAGCGCCTGTAAAGACCGCCACGACACCCGGCGCGGATTGCGCTGCGGAGATGTCGATATTGCGGATCGTAGCGTGCGCGACGGGCGAACGCAGAAAATAGCAGTAGGTCTGGTTTGGGAGATTGATATCGTCCGTATACTTACCAACGCCCTTGATGAATCGGAAATCCTCGCGCCGCTTGACTGCCGCGCCAATACCCTGGACTGTCATGATATTCCTCCGGAATTATTCTTGCGCTGCTTCATTCGGCGGCGACGCGCTGGCCGCTCATTTCACCAGCCGCTATCTTCACGGCCTTGACGATATTATGGTAACCGGTGCAGCGGCAGAAATTTCCTGACAGCCAGCTCCGGATCTCCGCTTCGCTTGGATTGGGGTTCTTCGCCAGTAGATCGGCGGCGGACATGATCATGCCCGGCGTGCAGAATCCGCATTGGAGGCCGTGAGCTTCGCGGAAAGCGGCCTGAACAGGATGCAACTCCTCGCCTTGCGACAGCCCCTCGATCGTCGTGATATTCGCTCCATCAGCCTGCGCGGCCAGCACGGTGCAGGCCTTCACGGAATTGCCGTTCATGTGGATGACGCACGCGCCGCATTGCGATGTATCGCACCCGACATGCGTGCCGGTCAGGCCTAGATTCTGTCGCAGGAAATCGGTCAACAGCGTATTGCCCTGCACCTCCCCGCTAACCGGCTTACCATTAATCTGAAGTGAGATAGTCGGCATTGGCTCTCCTCCCGATGCAATCTTTTAGACTGCACATCATTGTTGTTCGCCCTCCGCGCCGATAAGCGGAGGTTGATGGGAGTATGCCATACATTCCGGGCTTCGGAAAATAGCTGTTAGACTTATTCTAACGAACAAAATCTGTGACCCGGCAATAAAAAGCCCGGTTTCCGGGGGGAGTGGAAACCGGGCAGGTGGCGGGAGGGAGACTTTGATATGGTCTCATATCTTCACGACTTTACCGAGCGGTGTGGCTGACAGTTTTCACTTCATGCGTGTCTTCGGACTGCGTAAAGCCAAGCTCCTTGCAAGGTTTTGCACTCACCGCGCATCCCCAGAGAGTCGCCTTCCTTTGACATTTGAAGCTTGGGTCCTGCGCATTCGAGAACTGGGCCCAGCTTGCGCCATAAGCGGTTTTTACGCGCTTCGACCAATGGCCTTTAGCCTTGATCTTGGCAATCATCTTGCCCGGAGCAACGCCGTGGCCGCCGGCGGACGGCTTGCAGATCAGGTTCGTGGTGGCGTGAGCGGGCGCGTATTGAAATGTCGCGGCCAGTGCGAATGCCAGTGCGGACAGGGTGGCAAATCGGCGCAGCTGCTCGGAATGATTGATCAGCGAAGGCCGCGGCGAAAGAAACATTCGTTTTCTCCGAATAGAATGCTGGTCTATACGGAGTTGGTCGCGGCAAGACGCTGATAAGTTCAATGCACCAGCGAAGAAAGATTTAACGATGTATGTTCACCGCTTCCGATCACCTGGCATTGGCCTCTGAACTTTTCTTCCGACTCTTTCGTCGGGGATAGATCCGGTCGCAATTTTTTGCTCCCGATTAGAGCGCTTATTGATCCCCGAACGATGCCCTACCATTTGACGGCTTATACAGGTGGTTTGACCCATCACTGTTTTTTCTACATCGAGACCGTCATCATCGCTTGATGGTCGTTAGGGGTTATCCCGTTGGATTTTACATTTCTGCTCGATGGCTGGCTCGGCAAGCCGATATGGATGTGGCTTGCATTTTTCGCCATCGTCATTGCATTGCTGATTTTCGATCTTGGCGTTCTGCACCGGAAACAGCACGAAATCGGAGTCAGCTAAAGCCTCAAACTTTCCGCCTTCTATATCGTTTTCGGCCTCAGCTACGGCGCATGGGTCTGGCTTTACATCGGTGAGGAAGCGGGCATCAACTATCTGACCGGCTTCGTTGTCGAGAAATCGCTGGCGATGGACAATATCTTTGTTATTGCCGCGATTTTTACCTATTTTTCGGTTCCCAGGCGGTATCAGCACCGCGTCCTGTTCTGGGGTATTCTCGGCGTCATTGTGCTCCGCGGCATCATGATCGGCGCGGGAGCGGCTCTGGTGACGCGTTTCGAATGGGTGCTCTACATCTTTGCCGGTTTTCTCATCTTCACCGGCATCCGCATGCTTTTCATGGATGACGAGGAACGCCCCCTCGCCGACAACCCGCTGATCAAGTTCCTGCGACGACACTTCCGCGTGACCGACAAATATCACGGCTCGCAGTTCTTCATGCGAGAGAAGCAGCAGAAGACGGGCCGTGTGGTCCTTCATATGACACCGCTGCTGACGGCCTTGATCCTGATCGAAATTGCCGATGTAATCTTCGCGGTCGATTCGGTCCCGGCGATCTTTGCGATCACGACCGATCCGTTCATCGTTTACACGTCCAACATCTTCGCGATCCTTGGCCTCAGGGCGCTCTATTTCACTCTCTCCGCCATGCAGGAGCGCTTTGTCTATCTCAAATTCGCGCTGGCGACCGTGCTGATTTTCATCGGCGCCAAGGTGTTTGTGGCGGACATGATGGAGATCGTTGCTATTTCGCCGCTCTGGTCGCTGCTGATAACGTTGATCATCCTGATCTGTGGCATCGTGCTTTCGCTGCTGAAAACACGGGTAGGGGGCGCCCCGAAAGCCGGACGGCCGATTGATTGACGCATCAGCCGATCATGGCGGGTTCTTGACCACCGAGGACTGGCCGGCGAATTGTCGGACCCAAAAGGAAAAGACCAGTCCGAAGGCAATTGCGAGCGCGAAGGCGAGTTCGGCGAGCAGAATCTGCGTATAGGTCGAGAATTGACGGAGTATGCCGAATTGCCACTCCAGAAGTGCCCCGATGGCGATGGCCATGCCGATATAGGCAAGTCCGAGCCAGCCCATGCCGGCAAGAGACATGCGCAACACGATCAGCCACGTCAGTGCAAGGGCGAATCCGGTGAATGCCTTTATGCTGAGGAGGGAGGTGTCGCTGATGATCCAGGTCGTGATCGAATAGTAGGACGGGTTGAAAGTCGCCAAGACGAGAAAGGACACGGCGAGAAAGCGTATAATCGAGCTCGTGACGGGCAGCTTCTTGCGGACAACGGCATAGCTGCTGCTCATGAGCCGTTCCCGATGATGCCCAAAAAGGCGATCCTGCGGAGTTCCGCCAGCGTCTCATCGAGCGCAACACGGCGCATCGCTTTTTCGCGCCAGCTTTCAAGACCGTCCCGCAACGCGCCGTCCAGCTTACTGACCAGTTGGTTAGCTTCGGCGAATTTATCGGCGGCAATATCAGCAGACAGCTTCTGAATGATGGCGGTATCTTCTTCGCTGGTTTCCGGAGCGCCGAGCCCAAGAAAGCCGCTGAGGCCAAAAGCGGCGATACCGCCTGTGCCGGTGGTGCGGCTGACGACACCGTCCTGTTCGAACTTGGCCAGCCGCGCCTTGAAATCGGAGCGGAGATCGTCTCGGCTTGGCACGCCATTTGGCGCTTCGATCAGAAGCTCATCGAGCAGAGGACCGAGCTTTTCGTGATCGCCAGTCATCCTGATTGCGACGGCAAGGGCCGTATCGAAGGGCGTGGATCGTTCAGCCGCGTTGGTGACGAACTGAATGGCGAGTAGCTGATTGACGTAATCAGCGGAATGAAGCCGATCCGCTCCGGGGATGGCAAGGCGGGTTTCGATTGTGCGAAGCGAGCGCTCGATTGCCTTTATCCGCGCATTGTCTTCGCGACCGGGCAGATCGAATTGACCGGCGGCAAAACCGGCTACAGCGATGATCAGGGCAAGTACCGACAGCGTGCGGCTGGAGAGGACCGACAGGCGTGGCATCCGCTTCGGGATCAGAAAGAGCAACGCGGATTTGCCGGCCTTTCCGATTTTGCGGAGAGCGCTGGCGAGTAGGGCAAGGATTGAAAATCCGGCTGACGCTCCCGCCTCTCCTTCGGACCTGTTCTGCTGTTGATCGGCGGTAAGGATTTCCGTGGCACCTTCACTCATACCCTACCCCTTAATATCGGTGGCATTCTGCCACATAGCCTTGAGCGTGCCGATTGCATCGTAAATCCGTGTCTCGAAATCAGAATGAGCGAAGGGAATGCGCCACTCGGTCGAGGATGTGGTAAAACTGTCCAGCGTGATCGTATTTTCGGCGGCGCTGATCTGGACGATGTCATCACAGACCGTGCGCTCGCCCTGAACGAAGGGGACGCGCTGGAGGATTGAGGTCCGATAGCTTTCGATAGCGAAGCCGCGCTTGCCGAGTTCCTGCGCGGCGGCCTCGCTCATATCAACGATACGCGGATAAGCCGTTTGATCGCCGAATGACAGAGGTGATTTCGGCATGACCGGCAGAACGGCTATGGACGGACCATTTACGGCAATGGCGGCAGCCGCTTCAGATGGCTTGACTTGTTTGACCGTCATGCGGTCCGTGAAACGATGAGCCTCGACAAGCGCCTGCGCGATGGTCAGCGTATCCGGGGTCGCGTAAATATCGACTGGTCCGCCATGCAGGGCAAAATCGCCAAAGCTTGATTCGATGCGCTCTTCATTGACAACAATTGCTGCGCATACGGATAGCCCGGTTTCCTTGATCTTTATCGCCGCCGCGGCATCGTCGGTATGAAAGCGGTCCAATTGTCCCCGCGTCATCAGGCCGATCGCGGAAGCATCGGACTCAATGGTGGCAATCAGTTCGGCGCCTGAGCTGATCCTGATATCCGGCCGGTTCAGCCATTCCCGCGATTTCAGACGCGTCTCGACCCATTCCTCGAACCACGCCGCGGAAGGGTCCGCAACGTAAACGGCATCGAGTTTCGTCAAACCGTCAAGTTCCGTTTGTGCACGGACTTTCTCCGGCGCAACGACTGAGACGAATGCAAGCGCTATCGAGACAAGGAATGTGGCCGATCTGGCTTGTATGCGGCTCGGATTGATTGATATTGGCATAAGGCCCCCTACACAAAATACTTTCAATGACCCTTGTTTGCGGATGGCAAGGCCACAGCGGTTCCGGTTGCCGTCAGTTTCAGGAGCTTGCCTCCGGAATGCGTTCCGCGCATCAGTTTGAAGTGCGTTGACACAATCGCGTCAGCGCCGATCTTCCGGCCTTTCCGGCATAATTTTTCCAGGAGCATATCCAGAGCGAGATCGCTCGGCGTCTGATCTGCTGGCATTCCCCCTCTTACAAAGGCGGCCAGCCCTGCGAACAGATTTGTTTCTTCGCTTTCCGGACAAGTCACTTCCGCGATGACAATGGCAAGAGGGTCTCCGGGTTCGCCCCGTAGCGCGGGCTGCATCGTTATGGCCGGGTGCCATCCGGACGCAGCATTTGCGATCCGGTCTTCTGTCAGGGAGGTGGCTTGATCGGCATTCGGCGGCATGAACAATAACCCTTTACGCGTTGGCGCGAGATCCACGAAGCGCCGGGTATTGTTCTTATCATCGCACCATGAATAAACTTTTTGATTTCACTCTAAAAATTTCAAAATTTACTTCACTATTTATAAAATCAATAAAATTGAAATATATTTTTATATCCAGTTATTTTGCATAAAGACGTGGTTATGCTGTTGTTTGTGTAGTCTATTTTCACCGTTATTTAAAGTTCACAAAATAATAGTCGATGTATCGGAACGGGGCTCCGGCGAGGCCGGTTCACACGTCCCGTGTGCAGGATCCAGTGCATCAATCCAATCGGGGGCTTCAGCCGGAGGTTGGTAAAATTGATGCTTAAACAAAAAAGCCAGGGCGCTGCGCATGAACCATGTGAATGCGTCAGTACCCAAGTGATCGTAACAGAGTAGGACTGGTCGGGATGTTAGAGGGTAAATCGACCGCGGGCGGGAGTGCGAGTGTATCCGGCAGCAGCGCGACAATTTTTGATTATATGCGTTTGAGAGCTGCGGAATGCCGCTACCTGGACAGGGAAAACGAATGGAAGATCATCGATAACGCGATTTTCCAGCTTGGTCTGAGGCCGGTCGACGCCAAGAGCTATCTGGTTGGCGCAGCGATCTGCGATGGCTTTTCGACCGAGTCGATCGTCAAGCGCACTTTGGCGGATATAGCGCGCGGATTGCGCAAGAACTCCGAGAGCATTTCGAAAGACGAGTTTGAGTTCATGGTCGGTGCGGCGCGCGGCCTTGCGAACAACGAGATATCGAAGGAAGACGCCGAGGATCTCGTCAAGCAAGCCTGCGAAATCGCATCACTGAAGGCACGCCGCCGCGGCCTCCTGCGCTCGCGCCAATGGTATCGCGGCTCCGGTTCCTCCAAAAATCCAGCCAACGCTTCGGTCAAGGGGGAGTAATATGGCGCCTGCAACATTTCTCAACTGGCTCGGATCAATTTCATTCGACGTTGCTTTAATTCTTATCGTTTTGCCCACTGTGCTCATTGCAATTGTGGGAACGCTTGTCGTCAGAACCATGTTCACGGGCTTGCTGACATCGGCAAGCGCAGTCGGACCGTCAAAAAACCAGGTCGCCGCCGAGATTTATGCCGTCATTCTGGGCTTCATCATTGTCTACGGTTTTACCGAATTCAATGATGCCAAACAGAATATGCTTCAGGAGGTGGCGACGCTGGGCAGGCTCATGTCTCAGGCTTCCCTGGCGGGTGAGGAAACCAGCAATTCCATTAATAAAGCTGTGCTCGGCTATTCGGAGACTGTTGCGGTGAAAGAATGGCCGCTGATGGCCAATGGCGGGGAAAGTCCGGAAGCAACGGCCTGGCTCAACAAGATGGATCAGGCTATCCTGAAAACCAACGATTCGGCGGGGGGGCTTATAAAGATCAGGCTGGCGGGGCTGCTCGATGAGATCGTAGCCAGGCGTGTCGACCGGCTGGCCGTCGCACCCGATCCGCTGCTTTCGAACATAATCTTCCAGCTTCTTATTGTGGGCGCGGGATTGGCCATTGTCATGGGCTGGTTTCTCAAAGGGCCGAG
This sequence comes from uncultured Hyphomicrobiaceae bacterium, assembly GCA_964407125.1. Taxonomy (GTDB): domain Bacteria; phylum Pseudomonadota; class Alphaproteobacteria; order Rhizobiales; family Rhodomicrobiaceae; genus JAHQVI01. Next base: position 9,224 of record CAYOUP010000097.1, read on the forward strand.
CATCTTCGTTCACCTCGTTCTTGTGGCGCTCGTTTCCAGTTCCGTCATCTCGATGATGGTGCTGTCGGCACAGCTTCTCTATCCCTTCAGCGGGCCGGTCTCGATTTCGCCTGACCCGTTCCTGGCGCTGAAAGCGGTAAGTGCGGGGTAGCGGCGTATGTTCGGCCCACTCAATTTTCTGCTTCGCTGGCTGGTCACGCTGTTTCTTGTCTTCGCGACCTATAATCCGAGCGGGCGGTCATTTTACCACTGGGCGACGAGCGGTGATGCCCCTTCAACGATCGTGGCGGTCGTGGCGATCGGTCTTGCCGCATTTTACATTTTTCTGATCCGGAGCACCTGGCGGTCGATCAAGCCATTCGGCACGTTGCTGCTGGCAATCTTTCTAGGCCTCTTCAATCTGATGCTTGTCGATCTCGGCATCGTTCATATCAGCGGCGACTGGGTCGTGACGGTCATGGTGCTGATATCGCTTTCGACGCTTCTCGCTTTCGGCGTTTCCTTCTCCGCCATCCGCGCCCGTCTCGCCGGACAGATCGATTCCGACGACGTCGGACGGTAGTTCGCTGTTTATGCATCAATTTTACCAACCTCCGGCTGAAGCCCCCGATTGGATTGATGCACTAATACCAAGTCTCGATGAGCTCGACTCATCGGGACTTGGCAAGCGTGACCGCGC
>CAYOUP010000098.1:0-9896 GCA_964407125.1 uncultured Hyphomicrobiaceae bacterium
CATGTGCCCGTAACAGTGCTGAAAATCGATCAATGCCGTGTCGTCGCCCATCGCACGGACGACAAGAACGGTTATACGGCGGTGCAGCTTGGCGCTGGCCGTGCGAAGGTCAAGAATGTCAATCGCGCCGAGCGAGGTCATTTCGCCGTCGCCAAGGTGGAACCTGCCCGCAAGGTTGTCGAGTTCCGCGTTTCGCCCGACAATCTCATCGATGTCGGCGCGGAGATCACGGCGGATCATTTCGTCGAGGGCCAGTATGTCGATGCGACGGGCACTTCGATCGGTCGCGGTTTCGCCGGTGCCATGAAACGGCATAATTTCGGCGGCCTGCGCGCCTCGCATGGCGTCTCGATTTCGCACCGTGCGCATGGTTCAACCGGCCAGTGCCAGGATCCCGGCAAGGTCTTCAAAGGCAAGAAAATGGCTGGCCATATGGGCGATGTCCGCGTGACCACGCAGAATTTGCAGGTGGTCAAGACGGATGCCGAACGCGGCCTGATCATGATTCGCGGCTCCGTGCCTGGCGCGAAAGGCGGATGGGTTCTTCTGCGCGATGCAGTGAAGCGCGCCGTTCCCGACAATGTGCCGAAGCCCGGCGCGATCCGCGGCGCGACAGGAAAAGCTGAACCGGCTCGCGAAGCCGAAGCCGCCGGGAAGGATGCGTAAATGAAGGCCGACGTCAAGACAATCGACGCAAAGAAGGCGGGGACCATCGAGCTGCCTGAGGCCGTATTCGGTCTGGAACCGCGCGCCGATATTCTTCACCGGATGGTGCGCTACCAGCTCCTGAAACGCCAGGCAGGCACACATCACGCCAAGGACCGTTCGCTGGTTTCCGGCACGCGCGCCAAGATGTTCCGCCAGAAAGGCACAGGTCGCGCCCGTCATGGCAACAAGCTTGCTCCGCAGTTCCGCGGCGGTGGTAAGGCGTTCGGCCCCGTGCCGCGCAGCCACGCCATCGAGTTGCCGAAAAAAGTGCGCGCGCTGGCTCTGAAACATGCCCTGTCCTCGAAGGTGAAGTCCGAGGAACTGATCATTCTCGACAAAGCGGAACTGGCGGAAGCCAAAACAAAGACGCTGAAGGAAAAATTCGCCGCTCTCGGTCTTCAATCCGCGCTGATCATCGACGGACCTCAGCTCGACAAGAATTTCGCGCTGGCAGCCCGCAACATTCCGCACATCGACGTTCTGGCTTTCGCGGGCCTCAACGTTTACGACATTTTGCGCCGTCAGAAGCTCGTGCTCACCAGGGCCGCTCTGGAAGCGCTGGAGGAGCGGTTCAAATGAATGAAGCCGATCTTTACGACGTGATCCGTTCGCCGGTGATCACCGAAAAAGCGACGATGGCGTCCGAACATAACCAGGTGGTCTTCAAAGTTGCCGACAGTGCGACGAAGCCGCAGATCCGTGAAGCGGTCGAGAGGCTGTTCAACGTCAAGGTCAAGGCGGTCAACACCTTGAACCGCAGCGGCAAGCTGAAACGTTTCCGGGGCATTCTGGGGCGCCAGAAGAGCATGAAAAAAGCGATCGTCACGCTGGAAGACGGACACTCCATCGACGTGACGACAGGACTTTAAAGGTAGCAGGCAGAGCGTTAAGCCATGGCACTGAAAACATACAATCCGACTTCGCCGGGCCGACGCCAGCTCGTTCTGGTGGACCGCTCCAAGCTCTGGAAGGGCAAGCCGGTCAAGAAGCTGACCGAGGGCAAATCCGAGAAGGCGGGCCGCAACAATTACGGACGCATCACGGCGCGGCGCCGTGGCGGCGGCCACAAGCAGACCTACCGCATCATCGACTTCAAGCGTCAGAAGCATGATGTTGCGGGCACGGTCGAGCGTATCGAATATGATCCGAACCGGACCAGCTTTATCGCGCTGATCCGCTATGAGGACGGCGAACTGGCTTACATTCTCGCGCCCCAGCGTCTTGCCGTTGGCGATCAGGTCATCGCCGGTGAACAGGTTGACGTGAAGCCGGGCAATGCCATGCCCCTCGCCAATATGCCGATCGGAACGATCGTGCATAATATCGAGATGAAGCCCGGCAAGGGCGGCCAGATGGCACGCGCAGCAGGATGCTACGCCCAGCTTGCCGGACGCGACGCAGGCTATGCGCTTTTGAAGCTGAATTCGGGTGAAACGCGCATGGTGCCGTCAGGCTGCATGGCGACAGTCGGCGCGGTCTCCAACCCAATCAACTCGAACACGAATATCGGTAAGGCCGGCCGTAAACGCTGGTTGGGCAAGCGCCCGTCAGTCCGCGGTGTTGTCATGAACCCGATCGACCATCCGCATGGCGGCGGTGAAGGCCGGACCTCGGGCGGGCGTCATCCGGTCACGCCCTGGGGCAAGCCAACAAAGGGCAAGAGAACGCGCTCGAATGAACGCTCGAACAAGTTCATCGTTCGCAGCCGTCATTTGAAGAAGAAATAGGATTTAGGAGAACGACGTGTCGCGGTCGGTTTGGAAAGGCCCGTTTGTTGACGGGTATTTGCTGAAGAAGGCGGAGAAAGCGCGGGAAGCGCGCTCCAATGCGATTATCAAGATCTGGAGCCGCCGCTCTACGATCCTGCCGCAGTTCGTCGGGCTGACCTTCGGCGTCTACAACGGACAGAAACATGTTCCGGTTCTGGTGACCGAGGACATGATCGGTCACAAATTCGGAGAGTTTTCGCCCACCCGGACCTATTACGGTCATGGCGCGGACAAGAAGGCTAGAAGGAAATAACGATGGGCAAGCCGAAACGCGAGCGCAAGCTGGGCGATGATCAGGCGCAGGCTATCCTGCGCAATCTGCGCGTCAGCCCGCAGAAGCTGAATCTCGTGGCTGCATCGATCCGCGGCAAAAAGGTCGACAAGGCATTGGCCGACCTGACCTTCTCGCGCAAGCGGATCGCGATCGACGTCAAGAAGACGCTGGAATCGGCGATTGCCAATGCTGAGAATAATCACAGCCTCGATGTCGACTCGCTTGTCGTTTCGGAGGCTTACGTCGGCAAGAATCTGGTGATGAAACGCTTCCGTGCCCGTGCCCGCGGCCGTTCGTCGCGGATATTGAAGCCTTTTTCGCAGCTGACCGTGGTCGTCAAAGAAGTTCAGGAGCCCGCCTGATGGGACAGAAAGTTAATCCGATCGGCCTGCGTCTAGGCATCAACCGTACCTGGGATTCGCGCTGGTATGCGGATCGCGGCGAATACGGTTCGCTTTTGCAGGAAGATCTGCGTATTCGCAAGTTCATCGCCAAGACGCGCCGTCAGGCCGGCATTTCGAAGGTCGTGATCGAGCGTCCGCACCGCAAGTGCCGGATAACGATCCATAGTGCGCGTCCCGGTATTCTGATCGGCAAGAAGGGTTCGGATATAGAGAAGTTGCGCGGTCAACTGGCGACGATGACGGATTCGGAAGTTCATCTGAACATCGTCGAAGTCCGCAAGCCCGAGATCGATGCGACGCTGGTCGCCGAAGGCATTGCACAGCAGTTGGAACGCCGTGTCGCCTTCCGCCGCGCAATGAAGCGTGCCGTTCAATCCGCTTTGCGGCTAGGTGCGCAGGGCATCCGCATCAATTGTTCCGGCCGTCTCGGCGGCGCGGAGATTGCGCGCATGGAATGGTATCGCGAGGGCCGCGTTCCGCTTCATACGCTGCGCGCCAATGTCGATTATGGCACTGCGCTGGCGACGACCGCATACGGAATTATCGGTATCAAGGTCTGGATCTTCAAAGGCGAGATCTACGAACACGATCCGATGGCGCAGGAAAGGCTGGCTCTTGAAGTTCAGGAAGGCGGCGGTGGCGGTAATCGCGGACGCCGCGATCATCGTGAGCGCGAGCAGCAATCCTAGGGAACAGGCCGAGGCCAGGGAAAGATAACGGGTTAGAGAAATGCTCCAACCGAAGCGAACAAAATTCCGGAAGGCTCACAAGGGCCGCATGAAGGGCAACGCCAAGGGCGGTTTCGAGCTCAATTTCGGCTCCTACGGGCTGAAGGCGCTGGAGCCGGAACGCGTGACCGCGCGCCAGATCGAAGCGGCCCGCCGCGCGATCACACGCCAGATGAAGCGTGCCGGCCGTGTGTGGATCCGCATTTTCCCGGATCTGCCGGTTTCGAAAAAGCCGATCGAAGTTCGCATGGGCAAGGGCAAGGGGGCGCCGGAATTTTGGGCGTGCCGTGTCAAGCCGGGCCGGATCATGTTCGAAATTGACGGTGTACCCGATCCCGTTGCGCGCGAGGCTTTGCGTCTGGGAGCGGCCAAGCTGCCGATCAAGACCCGCATTGTCGCGCGCCTCGGCGAGACGGCTTCGGCCGGAAAGGTGTAAGTCATGAAGATCACGGAGATCAGGGATCTGACACCGGATCAGCTTCGCGATGAGCTTATCAAGCTTAAGCGCGAGCAGTTCAATTTACGGTTCCAGAAGGCGACCGGCCAGCTGGCGAACACGTCCCGCGTCCGCCGCGTCCGCCGCACGATTGCAAAACTGAAAACTGTCGAGCGCCAGAAGCAGGGCGCATCGCAAACCACGAATTAAGGGTTCGGCCTATGCCAAAACGAATTCTTCAAGGCGTCGTCGTCTCCGACAAGAACCCGAAAACCGTGGTGGTTCAGGTCGAACGGCGTTTCACGCATCCGGTTCTGAAGAAAACGGTGCGTCTGACGAAGAAATATCATGCCCATGATGAGGGCAATAGTGTGAAGGAAGGCGACACGATCCGAATACAGGAATGTGCGCCGATCTCGAAGAAGAAGAAATGGGTGGTCCTGTCCGATGCCGGAGCTGAGAGCTAGGCGGAAGACAGGCGTAGATTTGGAATAAGTGCCGCAGGCGGTTTGCGACTCCGCGAAAGCGGATTGTGGTTTTAGGAACAGTCAGATGATTCAGATGCAGACCAATTTGGACGTTGCCGATAATTCGGGCGCCCGCCGCGTGCAGTGCATCAAGGTTCTCGGCGGATCGAAGCGCCGTTTTGCGTCTGTCGGCGACATCATCGTCGTCAGCGTCAAGGAAGCGATTCCGCGCGGCCGCGTGAAGAAGGGCCAGGTCATGAAAGCGGTCGTCGTGCGCACGGCGCAAGGCTTGCGCCGCCCCGATGGCAGCCTGATCCGTTTCGACCGCAATGCGGCGGTGCTGGTTAACAATAACAAGGAGCCGATCGGCACACGTATCTTCGGCCCGGTTCCGCGTGAATTGCGTGCGCGCCAGCATATGAAGATCATCTCGCTGGCTCCAGAGGTGCTGTAATGGCGAAGTTGAAAGTCAAAAAAGGCGACAAGGTCGTCGTATTGACAGGCCGGGATAAAGGCATGAATGGGGAAATTCTGAAGGTTTTCCATGATGAAAACCGTGCGATCGTTCAGGGCGTCAATACCGTCCGCCGGCACCAGAAACAGTCCGCCAGCCAGGAAGGCGGGATTGTGACGAAAGAGGCGTCGATCCATATCTCCAATCTCGCGATTGAGGATCCAAAGGACGGTTCGCCAACCAGGATCGGTTACAAAATTCTTGATGACGGACGCAAGGTCCGTTTCGCAAAGCGTTCGGGAGAATTGATCGATGAGTGAGTCAGCTGCTTACGCGCCGCGGCTCAAGCGTCAGTATAATGACAAGGTCCGCGCCGCATTGATTGAGGAGTTCAAATACTCCAATCCCATGCAGGTGCCAGCGCTTGAGAAGATCGTACTCAATATGGGGATCGGCGAGGCCGTCGCAGACCGCAAGAAGGTTGAGTCCGCCGCGCGCGATCTTGCATTGATTGCCGGTCAGAAGCCGGTTCTGACCATGGCGCGCAAGTCCATCGCCACGTTCAAGCTGCGCGACGGCATGCCGATCGGCACCAAGGTCACGCTGCGTAAATCGCGTATGTACGAATTTATGGACCGGCTCGTCACGATCGCCTTGCCGCGCATGAAGGACTTCCGGGGCCTCAATCCGAAGAGCTTCGATGGCCGGGGCAATTACGCGATGGGCATCAAGGAGCATATCGTGTTTCCCGAGATCGACTATGACAAGGTCGACTCGATCTGGGGCATGGACATCATTATCTGCACGACGGCGTCGACCGATGACGAGGCGCGGTCCCTGCTGAAGCATTTCAACTTTCCGTTCCGCAATTAGGGCCGGACCGGAGGAGGAGACGTGAAGACATGGCGAAAACGGGCATGATCGAGCGCAACAGGAAGCGCCAGAAGCTCGCAAAGAAATTTGCCTCGCGCCGTGCGGCGCTCAAGGCCAAGGCCAGGGATGAAAACATTCCGACGGAGGAACGTTTTCAGGCCAGGCTGAAGCTTGCCGAGCTTCCGCGCAATTCCGCGCCGAACCGCGTACGCAATCGCTGCGATGTGAGCGGACGCCCGCGCGGCTATTACCGGAAGCTTCGCATGTCGCGAATCGCGCTTCGGGAGCTGGCATCGAACGGTCTGGTGCCCGGCATGGTTAAATCGAGCTGGTAAGAGGGAGCGGATGACGGTTTCAGACCCCTTGGGGGATATGCTTACTCGCATCAGAAACGCTCAGATGCGCAACCGATCGACGGTTTCGACACCGGCCTCAAAGCTGCGCGAGCGCGTTCTTGAAGTGATGAAGGAAGAAGGTTACATCCGCGGCTTTTCGCGGGTCGATTATTCGGGCGGCAAGTCCGAGATCGAGATCGAGCTGAAATATTTCGACGGCAAGCCAGTGATCCGCCAGTTGCGCAGGGTTTCGAAACCGGGCCGCCGTGTCTATTCCTCGGTCAGCGATCTGCCGACCGTTGCGAACGGTCTTGGCCTGTCGATCCTGTCAACGCCGAAAGGTGTGATGTCCGACAGCCGTGCGCGGCTGGAGAATGTCGGCGGCGAGGTGCTTTGCAGCATATTCTAACCGGGCGCACGCGTCCGTGAAGCGATGAAAGGCTTGGACAATGTCCAGGATTGGGAAACAACCGGTTCAGGTGCCGAAAGGCGTGACGGCGAACATTGATGGTCAGACCGTTTCGGTCAAAGGCCCCAAAGGCGAGCTGTCCATCACGCTGGTCGACGATGTCACCGTCGAGATGGGTGATGACGGCATCACCGTGTCTCCGCGCGATCAGAGCAAGCGTGCGCGCTCCATGTGGGGCATGTCGCGTTCGCTGGTTGACAACCTCGTCACCGGCGTATCGGCGGGCTTTGCCAAGACGCTGGAGATTAATGGTGTCGGCTATCGTGCGGCGATGAAGGGGAAAGATCTTCAGCTTCAGCTGGGCTACAGCCATGACGTGGTTTACGCAGTTCCGGAAGGCATCCAGGTGCAGTGTCCGAAACCGACCGAAATCGTGATCAGCGCAAAGGTCGGACAGGTCGCCGCCGAGATCCGCCGTTACCGCTCGCCCGAACCCTATAAGGGCAAGGGCGTCAAATATGCAGACGAATTCATCTTCCGTAAGGAAGGCAAGAAGAAGAAATAGTGGAGAGCCTGATGGCCGCACAATCGAGTTTTCAGCGCAGAAGATTCCGCGTTCGCCGCAGCCTGAAGAAGGTAGCCGGCGATCGGCCGCGTCTGTCTGTCTTCCGCTCATCAAAGCAGATCTACGCGCAGATCATCGACGACACGAGCGGCAATACGCTGGTTTCGGCGTCCACGCTTGACGAGGAACTGAAAGGCGCGCTCAAGACCGGCGCTGACGTCAATGCAGCTGCCGAAGTCGGCAAGCTTGTCGCGAAGCGCGCGATCGAGAAAGGCCTGAACGCCGTTGTTTTCGATCGTGGCGGCTACATGTTCCATGGCCGCGTCAAGGCGCTTGCCGATGCTGCCCGCGAAGGCGGATTGAACTTCTAACGATTTACGAGAGACGGAAAGGGAAAATCAGTGGCACGAGCCCCGCGAGAAAGAGATCGCGACGACCGCGACAGCGAGTTTGTCGACAAGCTCGTACACATCAACCGTGTCGCGAAAGTGGTCAAGGGCGGCCGCCGTTTCGGCTTCGCAGCGCTCGTTGTTGTGGGCGACCAGAAAGGCCGGGTCGGTTTTGGCCACGGCAAGGCGCGCGAAGTCCCCGAAGCGATCCGCAAGGCGACCGACAGCGCAAAGCGCAGTCTGATCAAGGTGCCGCTGCGCGAAGGGCGCACGCTGCATCATGACGTCACCGGACATCACGGCGCAGGCCGCGTGGTTCTGCGTGCCGCGCCTCCCGGCACCGGCATCATTGCGGGCGGTCCGATGCGCGCCGTGTTCGAGACGCTCGGCATTCAGGATGTGGTCGCCAAATCGCTGGGCACGTCCAACCCGTATAACATGATCCGCGCGACCTTCGATGCGCTGACCCGCGAAGACAGCCCGCGCGCCGTTGCGGCCCGCCGCGGCAAGAAGGTCAGCGAAATCGTGGCCCGCCGCCGGGATTCCGTCGAAGGCGCGGTAGCGGCGCAAGACGCATAAGACAGGCGAGGGCACGATATGGTTGAGAAGAAAAAGAAGGCTTCAGGCAAGACGCTTGTCATCGAGCAGATCGGCAGTCCGATCCGGCGTCCGGCAAAGCAGCGCGAGACGCTGATCGGTCTTGGCCTGAACAAGATGCACCGGCGCCGCGAGGTTCCGGACAATCCGGCGGTCCGCGGCATGATTGCGAAAATCTCCCATATGGTCCGCATCGTTGAATAGCGATCCAGGAAACAACATATCCATTCGAATTGAGGCCGCTCATGCAGCTTAATGAACTCAGGGACAATCCCGGCGCCACCAAGGCGCACAAACGTGTTGGGCGCGGCTTGGGCTCAGGTCTCGGCAAGACGGCAGGACGCGGGGTCAAGGGGCAGAAATCGCGCTCCGGCGTTGCGATCAAGGGCTTTGAAGGCGGCCAGAATCCGCTGCATATGCGTCTGGCGAAACGCGGCTTCAACAACCCTTCGCGCCTGAAGTTCGCCGAATGCAATCTCGATGATTTGCAGGCAGCGATCGAAGCCGGTGCTGTTGATGTGTCCGCAAAGATCGACGCCGCGGCGCTGGTGACTGGCGGTGTTGTGCGCCGCGCGCTGGATGGTGTCCGCCTGCTTGGCCGCGGTGAGCTCAAATCCAAAGTCCAGCTTGAACTGGCGGGCGCGAGTGCGAGTGCTGTGAAAGCCGTCGAGGCGGCCGGGGGCAGTATTACGCTACTGAAACCGGCAAAGCCGGAAGCGAATGAGGATGACAGCAAGAAGGCCAAGAAAGCCGCCAAGAAGAAATCCTAGAGCGGGATGAGGAAAAGTGGCGCCCGCTTTTGCGCTCGTCAGCCCGCTCTAGACTATTAGGGTCGATCACTGTTCATGATTTTGGATTGAAACAATCTAAAATCATCATGATCTAAGGCTGTTACGCGCCGGTTGCTGTGTTGATGATCGCTTGGTGCGAATTGGAGTACTGACATGGTTTCTGCTGCGGAGCAGCTTGCCGCTAATCTCAATTTCTCTTCCTTCGCCAAGGCGGAAGAACTGAAGAGACGGCTTTGGTTTACGCTTGGCGCATTGCTTGTCTACCGGTTAGGCACCTATATTCCACTGCCCGGTATCGACCCGCAGGCGCTGGCTGACTTCATGAAGCAGAACCAGTCCGGCATTCTCGGGCTGTTTAATACCTTCTCCGGCGGTGCAGCGGGCCGCATGGCGATCTTTGCGTTGAACATATTCCCTTATATCTCCGCCTCGATCATCGTCCAGCTCCTGACGGCCGTCTCACCGCATCTTGGCCAGCTCAAAAAGGAAGGCGAAGCAGGCCGCAAGCAGATCAACCAGTACACGCGCTACGGAACCGTAATACTGGCGGCGATCCAGGGGTATGGTATCGCTGTCGGACTGCAGAGCGGGAGCGGGCTCGTCACCAATCCGGGCTGGTTCTTCGTGTTTACGACGGTCATTACGCTTGTCGGCGGGACCGTCTTCCTGATGTGGCTCGGCGAACAGATCACCGCGC
>CAYOUP010000099.1:0-8557 GCA_964407125.1 uncultured Hyphomicrobiaceae bacterium
CGGTATTGATGTCCGCTCCGTTTGCCATGAGTATCTCAAGGACATCAAGATTACCGCCATCAACCGCACTCCAAAGCGGAGTTCGTCCGTGTGCGTCCGTCCCGCTGATATTTGCTCCTTGGGTGATCAATTTTTGAACAACGGTCGGGGCACAGGCGTTGCTTGCCAGCGAAAGAGGTGATGTCCCATCGATGTCCGCATTGACCTTGGCTCCACCCGAAACCAACAAGGTCACGAGATCATCCCGGCATTGATTTATTGCAAGCGCTAGCGGCGTTTCGCTTTTCTTGCTGCGTAAATTCGCATCGGCACCTTTTTCAAGCAGGCTTCGGGCTGCCGCAGCGTGCCCGTTTTTGATCGCGTAAAATAAGGGCGTTTCCTCAAGCTTGTTGCGCGCGTCTACCGCTGCTCCGCGTGCAAGCAGTAGTTCTATGATGGGCGCGCTGCCATTGGCTGCCGCCAAAGCAAGGGCTGTGTTCCCATCATTATCACGAACCTCCAGGTCGGCCCCGCCTTCAACGAGGTGTGTGACGGCTTCGCTATTGCCGCGCAAGGAGGCTTCAAGGATAGCAGGCCTGCCATTGGCAAGCGTCAAGGGTATTGCCGTATTCGTATTGCGGGGCTGGGCCAGCTCCGTCGTGACAGAGGCGGTCCAGCCGCTGGTTGGAGCGGCCGGTGCTTGTGTTGTTGCCAGCTTCGTCAGCAGCTTCTCCGCCTTGCCGTATTTTTGTGCGGCCGCGCGTTGCAGCCAAATCTCAGCCTGCGGACGGTTAGTGGTCACGCCACGCCCGGCAAGATACATCTGTGCGAGCGCGTATTGTGCCTTGGGCAGCCCTTGTTCGGCGGCACTTTTCATCAACTGAAAGGCTTGGACATCGTCCTTGGCAATCCCGCGTCCGGCCCGGTAGAGCGAAGCAAGCTGATATTGTGCTTCTGCGTTGCCCGCCTTGGCGGAACGCTCCAGGAGCACAACGGCGTCCGAGAAGGAGCCGGCGCGTATCGCTCGCTCTATCGCGTCCTCATCACTTTGCGCAGTGGCTGAAGCACAAATCGCGCAAACGAATGTCAGTGCAAGAATGATCGTTTTAAGCCGTTCCATATTTCGTCTCGATCTCAATGCCCATGCTCTGCAGGAATTTGGTCGGCAGGATGCCACCAGCGCAGACAATGACCGCGTCATTCCGGATTTCTATCGGTCGTCCGTCCCAGTCGAGCCGCGCCGATTGCTCACCGATCTCCTTCACTTGCGATTTCATCATGACCTTGAGCCGGCCTGCGGCCTTTGCCTTATCAACACGTCGGCGGTTTTTTGGCTTGGCCCGGGAGAACGCCTCGCTGCGATAAGAGAGGGTGACCCGCGTGCCCTTCTGCTCTGCGATGCTTGCCGCCGCTTCCAGCGCACTGTCACCGCCCCCGACGACGAGGACATTTTTGCCGCGATATTGCTGTGGGTCGATCAGCCGGTAGACGACTTTTGGTTGTGCTTCCCCCGGCACGTCGAGCCGTCTCGGTGTGCCGCGCCGTCCGATTGCCAGGAGCACCGCGTTCGTTTTCAAAAGCCGACGCGTTGTCTGCACTTCGAAACAATGCGGTCCTTTCGTTATAGTTTCGACGCGTTCATTATACTTTATCCGCAATCCGGTATCCTTCGCGACCTTGCGCCAGAAACCAAGCAGGCGCTCCTTGGAGATCTGACCGAATTTGACCCGGCCGTAAATTGGAAGTGTTGCGGGTTGTGTCATCACCATCTTGCCGCGCGGGAAATGCGCAACGGTGCCGCCGAAACTATCCTGCTCAACCGTGACGAAGCGGAGTTTATGCTCCATCGCTGCCAGGCTCGCCGATATGCCGGCGGGACCTGCTCCGACAATCATGACATCAAGCTCGGCCGAATTGCGGGAACGGACGAACTTACTTATCGAATCCATCGCCTGCCGCCCCTGCTCGATTGCGTTGCGCACAAGGCCCATGCCACCGAGTTCGCCGGCAATGAAAATGCCGGGTACATTGGTCTCGAAATTCGGTCTGACGGCAGGGATATCGACACCCCGCGTCTCGGTTCCAAAAACAAGCGTGATTGCATCGTATGGACAGGCCGCCTTGCAAGCGCCATGGCCGATGCACTCGGTCGGCTGTACGAGTTCTGCCTTGCCAATGATGAGTCCAAGCACTTCACCTTCCGGGCAGGCTCGAACACAGGCGCCGCAACCGAGGCATCTTGACGGATCGATCAGCGGGTGGAGGGAGGCTGGCTCTACCAGCCCTGCTTCGATAGACTCGCGCTGCACCTCAATATGACCGCGCTCGGACCGTTTGCGCGATATAATATAGATAATCCATATGACAGCTAGTGGTCCAAGGTATATAATAAATATAGGATAGTTCGGCATTTCCTGTGTAGTCCTCTTAAACAAAAGGGCCTACCTTAAATGTACTATGAGCATTTTGTTGGCATTAAGACCGATTTTTATTCTTTGCGGATGGCCCATAACACAGAAAAAATCGCAATAAGACGCTATACGCAAAAGCGTTTTATTGCGATTGAGTTTGGGTGGGTTGCGGCTGAATTCATAGTCGGGGGCCGCAACGGGGTAATTAGGCAATAGTCGCATGCTCGCTGGTTTTGAAGCAGCGCAAGCGCTTTCTCGATACAATCGGTTGTCTGATGACTGCAAATGATGACCTTATTCTCGTAATAAACGTATCTCCATAGCGCTTCCGGACCTTGATCATTTTGCATACCCAGATTCACAACGGTCCAGACGTAAGAATATTCCTGCGTTGGCCGTATTTTTTTCATACCGGGCTGAACGCCGGTCCAGCTCCATAAGGCAATACGCATTTAATCTGGCCAAAACACAATTTGCTTGAATTCAGAGCCTGAATGCGCCGCAGGATCACAAGCTCAGTCACAAAACGGCCTCATATTATGAGTCATTATCCGTGTACTTGAGTCGCATACCCAACATCACTTTGCGGATTATCAGGATGACGTCAGCGGCGTAATGCTGCTGCGCATGATGAGGGGATATGTCGAATCAAGCTTTTTCCGAAGAATCGGCAGTATTACGCAATCCGGTATCCGGACTGCGCAGGCTGCCCCCGAGAGTTCAGCAACCACAGCCAAGGCGCAGGTTTCGCCTCGGCGCGGCAACGGCGCGATTTGCTCATTATTTGAGCCGGCCGTTTTTCGATTTTGGACCTGTTCTTTTCGGCGGCATCGTTCTTGCCGGGCTCTACGCGAGCTGGTTGCAACGGAATGAAGGCCATCTGACGCCCGAATCAGGCGTGGGTTATTGGCTTGGTATAACCGGCGGCATCATGATGCTGGTGCTGCTTCTCTATCCGCTGCGAAAGCGCTTGCGCGTGTTGCGCGCGCTTGGGCGGGTTCCGTCCTGGTTCCGAATTCATATGATTTTCGGGATAGTCGGCCCCGCACTCGTAATCGCCCATTCGAACTGGAAGCTCTCCTCCCTGAATGCGTCCGTTGCTATGATCGCAATGCTCATTGTCGTCGCCAGCGGTATTGCCGGACGCTATCTCTACAGCAAAGTGCATTTGGGTCTTTATGGCCGGAAGACCGAGGTCCGCCAGATCCTCGCCGATGCGTCCATTCTGAAACAGGCTCTTGGCGAGAATCTCTTGCAAACAGCGCAGCTTTTCGAAGCGTTGCACGCCTTTGAAGCGCGCATCCTTGCCCCGCGGCCGGGTTTTCTGTCGCAAAGCTGGGCATTCTTCACGCTCGGTATCAGACAGGCTTTTCTGAAGGACCGGCTGATGCGTATTGCGAAAGCCGCGATCACCGAGGAAGGCAGGCGGCGCGGATGGTCCTGGAAAGCGCGGAGGAAACGGCGAGCGCTGGCGCGGGAACATCTCGGCCTCTATTTTGCCGCGATCACGAAAGCCGCGCGCTTCGGCGTCTATGAGCGGCTCTTTGCGTTATGGCATGTGCTGCATATGCCGCTGTTCTTTCTTCTCGTTGCTGCCTCGATCGCTCACGTGGTTGCGGTCCATCTCTATTGATCGGGGGGCGGGACATTGCGGTTATCATCAGTCTTTCACATGACGGTTGCCGCCATGCTCGCATGCATGTTATCAGGGCCCGCCTCGGCACAAAGCTGGTTCGACCGGCTGGTCATGCCGGGGCCGCTCATCCAAGGCCATGCGGATCATGAAAAAGAGTGCAATAAATGCCATGAGCCCTTCTCGAAGGGATCACAGACGCAGCTTTGCATGAACTGTCACAAGGACATTGCGGCCGACAGACAGCAGAAGCGAGGTCTTCACGGACGCCGGCCGGACGCTGTCAAAGCGGAGTGCAAGCACTGCCATACCGAACATAAAGGACGCGATGCTGATATCGTGCCGTTCGACCGCGAGACCTTCGATCACGGCTTTACGGATTTCATCCTGAAAGGGGCGCATAGAACCACGCGCTGTGATGGTTGCCATAAGCCCGCGGTCGCCTATCGGAAAGCGCCGCCTTTCTGCATCGACTGCCATAAGACGAATGAGCCGCATAAAGGACAGCTCGGTGAAAAATGCGATGCCTGCCACAGCGAGGAGTCCTGGCGGACCGTTAAGCCGTTCGATCATTCGCAAACGAAATTCGAGCTAACGGGGGCACATGCAAAAGTCGCCTGTAACGCTTGTCACGCCGGAGAGCGCTATAAAGGCGTCAGCACGATTTGCGGCGACTGTCATCAGTTGCAGGATGTGCATGGCGGGCGCTATGGCATGAAATGCGATAACTGCCATCGCCCGGAGAAATGGGACGTAATCCATTTCGATCACGACCGGCAAACGAAGTTTGTGCTCCGCGGCGGACATCGGAAGATTGAATGCGGTGCCTGCCACAAGGGCGATCTCTATCGCGACAAGCTGTCGACAACCTGCTCTTCCTGCCACGCAAAGGACGACCCGCATAAGGGGCAGTTGGGATCCCAATGTGAGACATGTCATAATGAGACCGGCTGGCGGCAGCAGGTCGATTTCGATCACGATCTGACCCATTTTCCGCTGATAGGTTTGCATGGTCTTGTGCCCTGCGAGGAATGTCACCGCACACCATCCTTCAAGGACACATCCACCAAATGCGTCTCCTGTCATGAGGACAGCTATCACAAGGGCCGCTTCGGGGCCGATTGCGGTCAATGTCATAACCCCAATGGCTGGAAGCTATGGCGGTTCGATCATGATCGGCAGACGAACTATCCTCTAACCGGTGCGCACCGGCGGCTTGCCTGCCATTTCTGTCACCAGGAAAGTTCAACCGGCAAGAAAATCTCGCTTTCGACTTCGTGCTATGCCTGTCACGCCGCCGACGATGCGCATCAGGGCAATTTCGGCACGACCTGCGACAAGTGCCACACGACCGAAACGTTCAAACCAGGAGGATTGCGCCGTTGAACGGTCAGCGTTGCCTATCGGCACCAGCCAATAAGCTACGAGCTGAATCTTTCTTGGGCTCGGGAATTAAGCCCGTGTCTCAACCGTTGTTAACATGTGTAGAGGGAGAGGCACTTCCGTGACGGACGATATCCGGCAACGGATCGTGGAGTTTCTTCCGCGGCTGCGGCGGTTCGCTTATGTGCTTACGGGCGATGTGGACAAGGGCGATGATCTCGTGCAGGAAACATGTACGCGTGCATTATCGCGACTGGATCAGTTGGAGCCTGGCTCCCGACTTGACAGCTGGATGTTCCGTATTGCTCAGACACAGTGGTTTGACCGGCTGCGAGCCCAAAAGGTTCGGGGAGAAACGCTCGATCTGGATGGAGCTGGCAATCTTCCAGGGGAAGATGGGCGCCGGACAACGGAATATCGCCTGACTCTGAACAAAGTCATTGAAGGAATTGCACAGCTTCCGCCGGAGCAGCGAATCCTGATCGCCTTGATTGTCGTGGATGGGAATTCATATAAGGAAGCGGCGGATCTTTTGGATATTCCCATTGGCACAGTTATGAGCCGGCTGGCAAGAGCTCGCATCAGCCTGTCGGAATACGCTGAGGACTTCCAATCCAAGGCGTCGACAAAGAAGGCGGGGACCTGACGTGACCGACCTTACTGACGAGATATTGATGGCTTATGCTGATGGCGAACTCGACCCGGCCTCGAATGCTGAGGTCGAGGCCACTCTCCGAAAAGATCCTGCAGCCGGCAGGCGTCTCGAAATCTTTCTTGCGACCGGCGTTCCTGTTGCGGACTTTTTTGCGCCGCTCCTAGAAGAGCCTATCCCAGACCATCTCGTCCGCCTCGTCAAAAATAACGGCAAACTGAAGCAGCGGCGCGGATCGGTTCTTTCTTTTATGAGCCTAGCGAAATCAACTGGACCTTTTGGGGCGAGTTGGCCGACGATGGTTGCCGCGAGCCTCGTCACGGTCGTCGCAATTACGGCGTTGACTATGCAGTTGTATCGGGCTGGTGGCAATCGCACGGAGCTGGTCATCGCCAGGCACGGGGAGATCTTTGCACAGGGACCGCTCAAGAAGACGCTAGAGACGGCACCCAGCGGTACAAAAGTGTCGTTCGACGGTGAAACCTCCGCGATGAGCGCCGAGATGATCCTAACGTTCCGAAATCGGAAACAGTTATTTTGCCGGCAATATGAAGTGAGCGGACTGACAAACGGATATTCCGGCATCGCCTGTAGAGACAAAGATGGCGAGTGGCGGGTTAAGATTCACATTGCCGCTTCCTCGCACCCGCATCATGGGGAAGGCGAGCAGATCGTGCCTGCCGGAAGAACAGCGTCCGACGTCGAGGCGGCGGTCAACAAAGTCATGGACGGTGATGCTCTTGGGCGCGACGAGGAACGGACACTGATCGAGCGTAATTGGCAGCCGTCCCGATAAAGCATTGCCTGATATGGCAGTGAGAGGTGTCGGCCCTGCATTCTTCAATGCCAACCTCGCCCCCGCTGATCAACTGTAAAAGTTCATCAAGTGATGAAGATGTACCGATCAATGCTGTAAAGCCGAGTCGCTCCAAACGATGTGCCATCGTCTGCCTCCTCAAACCAAAACAGCAGCAGTGAATCAGCTCAATACATCTGCGTCTACAACGATACGGACACAGGTCTCTTATCGGTAGCTGTATCCTCCCGATGGGGTCGTGCGACTGCGGTCAGTCACGGACTCACGAGTTGTCAATTGGATCTTGTCGTTCCTCGAGGGAGTCGTCTGGGCGACCCAGCCGCTAGCCGCATCGTCGCAGCTGGTCGGCGCGAGCATTAGACCACGGCCGTAAATCGGATCGCGTCCCGGTGGTCCCAGATCAATCATTTTAAGGTGGTTGAACAACTCTTCCTTGTTTTGCGCACGCTTCGCGCTTTGATAAACGGTTGCCAACATGGCGGTCACATGGGGGGCTGCGAATGAAGTCCCCGTATGAGACCCTTCGCGGCCATCGGGCACTGCTGACCAGATGTCGACGCCAGGTGCGGACGCGTCGAGGCTGTCACCGCGATTGGCGTAGGGATAGTTACGCAGATCTTTGCCAACCGCTGTTACGGCAATAACCTCAGGATAGGATGCCGGATAGCTTGGCTCAGCCGTCGGTCCGTCATTGCCAGCAGCCGCAACGAAGATAACGCCTTCCTGGCTCATCTGTCTGATGGTCTCTTCGAGAAGACCGTCCTTCGGACCGGAAAAGCTCATATTGATGACTTTCACATCGAAAGCGTTCATCCATTCCAAGGCGTTCAATAAGCTAACGGTGTCGGTTTCGACCCCGTCCTCCTTGTCTTGAAAGAAGACACTGGCTGCATAGAATGCAGCTTGCGGGATGAGGCCGGGCGTACCACTTTCCTGATCACCCGCGAGCACGGAAAGAACGCCTGTGCCATGCCAGGCAGGTGCCGGTTCTATCCCGTCCGGCAAGAAACCGCCGAGATGGATCTCCGCCTTGGAAAACGCCGGATGCTGATTATCGACCTGAGTGTCGATGATACCGACACGCAACCCTCTTGCGCAGTTCTGGATCTCGTCTCGCCAGTGAATGATCTGCCGTCCGAAGCATTTCGTGGCGGCACAGACTGTGCCGGGACCATGCCGGGCCGGTTCTGTCTTGCCGCTATTATCGCGTTCGTCCTTTCGAGCAGGTTGGTAGTACCGGTAACGTTGATTGACGGCGAATTGCCCGTCTGGCTGCGCACGCTTCAAAAGATCGCGGGCCTCTGCCGCGTTCATATTTCTGGGTGGTACCAGCCGGGTGACATTGCCTCGCAAATGCGAAAACTGACTGGAGCCGCGTATTTTGAAGCCGAGTTTTTTGGCCTTATCCGCGCCTGCACGGTTGAGATTCACCGCAAGAATTTCATTTCGGGCGCGCGGCGTATGAAAATTCCTCCTACTACGTTGAGAACGTAATTTGTATTTAGACGGCTCCGTCAAACGCCCGAACAATTCCGCCAGCCCATCCTTCAGATCGAAGTCGTCATCATTATCATTATCATCATTATCGTCGTTCTCATGATGCTCTGACTCTCGACTGTCCTCCCGTTCTTGATGTTCGCTTGAGCTTTCCCGGGACCTCTCCGAGGATTTACTCTCACCAT
>CAYOUP010000099.1:8657-9868 GCA_964407125.1 uncultured Hyphomicrobiaceae bacterium
CGAAGATCTGCTCTCGCTCCTGCCCGACGAGGATCGACTCTCGCCCTTATCATCATCGGCCATCGCTTTAGTTGGCACACTGATTGTATCGAAGCCATGCCGCCAATGCGACGCTAACTGAATCGCAAAATCGCTGGCCAAGAAGAATGTGCCGATAAGTACAATAAATTTACCAAGCCGCGCCGCGCGATATGGCCATCGCCGCTGGCTGTTATGTGTAACGCACGGTGACATGACCGTTGTCTCTAATCCCAAAATCCACGCCCGACAAAATAACAAGAACAATTCCATTTGGCTATCAAACAACACGTAAATGCAACGGGAATAAAATCCGGCGTCCAACGTTGTTATAACGAGGCATGTGGCGAAAACCCGAAGAAAAGCATGGATTCCTCGAGGGATAATCTATTGCCAATTTTCAGCGGATAAACCGCATTGCCCGAGGCCTGTCGGCGAACTGCCCCGGGGAGGGCAAACTGCTCACACTCATCGTGTGGCGTCTGTGAGCTGACGGGCCTTCGGTACGGCTGAGCAGACGCGATCAGCGTGCAGAAGGATGGGGGATTGATGAAGCGAGCGCTCCGAAAAGGGGTCGTATTGGCGTTTGCCATGCTGGCCTCTGCGGCGTTATTGACGATCGCCGCTTCAGCTCAGCAAAGCGCCCAAAGCGTATTTGATCACTCCCAAACCGGATTTCCGCTCACCGGCGGACATAAATCCGTCAAGTGCGAATCCTGTCATTTCGATGGACGCTTCAGAGGCACGCCCCAGTCCTGTGTCGCTTGTCATGACGGCACGAGTGCGTCGGGAAAACCGCAAAACCACGTGCAGTCGAACAATTTCTGCGAAGGTTGCCACGATAGCGTCACATGGCGAAAGGTTCGTTTTGACCACAATTTGGTCATGGGCTCCTGCGTGAGTTGCCACAATGGCAGGGTCGCAACCGGCAAGTCCGCAAATCACGTTCCGTCTTCTGATAAATGCGAAACGTGCCATCGCAGTACAATAAGCTTCTTCGCCTCGGCTTTCGATCATGCCGGGATCAGTTCGGGATGTGCGAACTGCCACAATGGCTCGACCGCAAGCGGCAAATCGCGGAACCACGTGCCTACAACGGCGCCTTGCGAAAGCTGCCACCGCAGCACCACCAGCTTTGCCGGGACAACGTTCAACCACACCGGCATCACCTCCGGCTGTGCGTCCTGCCACAA
>CAYOUP010000100.1:0-9858 GCA_964407125.1 uncultured Hyphomicrobiaceae bacterium
CCGAGGCCGCCAAGACCATCAAAGGCATCAAATCCGTATGGGTTAAGGATATGAGCGCGGATGTGAACGGCAAGGGCGAACTCAAAAGCTACAGGGTCAACTGCAAGATTACCTTTGAAGTCAAGTGACTGCGATCCCGAAACCCGGCTCGCCGCAAATCCGGGCGCGGATAAACTTTAGGCCATAGGGGCGTTCATAGACTCCAGTCTGCAGGCAAATCAGATTCGAGACCGCTTCTTGCGGAGGGAGTGTTTATGTTGCCTTGAACGCTTCACCGGCTGCGATTTCGCGTCCCCGTCCATAGCCGGTGAAGAGCGGTTTCAAATCCGGTTTACGGTCGAGCTGGAGCGCATAAATCTCTCCGGCCGCACTGCTGAACTCGCCGTCCCGGCCCAGCATCTTTTCGCCGATTTCAAGAATGCGCAAATTCGGCCAGGCCTGATCTCTTATTGCAAGGACCTGATGAAGGATGTGCCGCGCGGGCCGGTCCGGCTGTGCCTGCGCGAGCATCAGCGACATGGAAGCGGTGGAGCGTGAAACACCCATATGGCAATGAACGAGAAGATGGCGCAGCGCTTCCGGGTCGCGCAGAACCTCGCGTCCGAAAGCGATTATCTCTTCAACATGACGCGGCTGGGGCGCCTCTATGCCTGGCGATTCCTCGATAACATCATGGAAACGCAGTTCCATGCGGGCATGCTCGCCATAATCCCCGAATGCGTCGATACTGCCATGGTCAGGGTCAACGATCGAGAGGACGTGACTGACGTGCAATGAAGCATGGCCGGACAGTTCATGCAGCCCGCATATGGTAATCGGAAAAGGCGTGTTCAGGGAATTTTGCGAGCCGTCCTGCATGAATTCTTTCCTTTGCCGTCTATAAAGCATGACAATCATAACATGGGCGTATCAAAGACGTCATAGATGTTATATGGAACATGTTTTTATATATTTTAAGTAATAATATCCAGTATTGCGCGTCTTTTTAAGATTGGCATGTCACTTGCAAAGTAATATCCACAGCATCAATAAGGTGCCGCACCAACACTCAATTCACTCTTTGTATAAGGCGACTGCCTAAAAAACTGTCAGATTGCAGAGCGTCATAGCCGTCTTTGCTAATTATGTAGAGGTACACTATGTTGGTTTATAGACCCAATTCCCTCTAATACGTGAAAGGATTGTCACACAGCATGTGCGGCATATGTGGAGAGCTTGTATTTTCCGGCGGCGTAGCCGATCCCGCGGCCATTGGCCGGATGATGGATGTCATGGCGAGGCGCGGTCCCGATTCCTCCGGGCAGATCATGAGAGGCCGCGTCGGGCTGGGGCACCGGCGGCTCCGTATTATCGATCTCAGCGAAAAAGGCGCGCAGCCTATGGCCGATCCGGAACTCGGTCTGGAGATGGTTTTCAATGGCTGCATCTACAACTATCCGCAATTGCGCGAGGAGCTGGAGGCTTCCGGATACAGATTTTTCTCGACAAGCGACACGGAAGTTATCCTGAAAGCCTATCATGCCTGGGGCCCCGCCTGCGTCGAGCGCTTCAACGGCATGTTCGCCTTTGCCATCCATGAACGCGAGAGCGGACGCGTTATCCTCGCGCGCGACCGCTTCGGCATCAAGCCGCTCTATCTGAACGAAACTCCCGGCCGGCTGCGCTTTGCGTCCTCGCTTCCCGCGATCCTGGCGGCCGGTGATGTCGATACCTCCATCGACCGCACGGCTCTTGCCTTCTATATGAGTTTTCATGCGGTCGTGCCGCCGCCCTACACGATGCTGAACGGCGTGCGCAAACTGCCTCCCGCGACGATCCGGGTCATCGAACCCGATGGGACGTTCACCGACAAATGCTACTGGCAACTCAGCTTTGAGCGCGACACGGCGGATGTCGAGCGTCCGTTCAATGAATGGCGCGATCTCGTGCTTGAAGCGCTGCGCGAGGCCGTTGCGCGCCGGATGGTCGCCGATGTTCCCGTTGGCGTGCTTCTCTCGGGCGGCGTGGACTCCAGCCTGATCGTCGGGCTGCTTGCCGAAGCGGGACAGCACGGGCTGATGACCTTCTCGGTCGGTTTCGAGGAAGCGCATGGCGAGAAGGGCGATGAATTTCAGTATTCGGATATTATCGCCGAGCGCTTCGCGACCCGGCATCACAAGATTCCGGTGCCATCCAGTGAGTTGATGGGCGCGCTGCCCGGAACGATCAAGGCGATGTCGGAACCGATGGTCTCCTATGACAATGTCGGTTTCTATCTGCTCTCCCAGGAAGTCTCCAAGCATATCAAGGTTGTACAGTCGGGGCAGGGCGCGGATGAGATTTTTGCCGGTTATCACTGGTATCCCCCGCTCATGTCCTCCAACGATGTCAGCACCGATTATGCACGCGTGTTCTTCGACCGCTCCTTCGCGCGGTTGAAGGAGAATCTTTCGCCTGAATGGCATACGGAGCGCGACGAGGCGTTGGCCTTTGTCTCTGACCATTTCGCCAGACCTGGAGCGGAATCGCCCGTCGACAAGGCGCTCCGGCTGGATTCAACCGTGATGCTCGTCGATGATCCGGTCAAGCGCGTCGACAATATGACAATGGCCTGGAGCCTTGAGGCGCGCGTGCCGTTCCTCGATCACGAGCTTGCCGAGCTGGCCGCCCGTATCCCGCCGGAGCACAAGCTGGCCCATGGCGGCAAAGGCGTCCTGAAGGAAGCCGCAAGGCTCGTCGTGCCGTCCGAAGTCATCGACCGCAAGAAGGGCTATTTCCCGGTCCCGGCACTGAAATATATCGAGGGGCCCTATCTGGACATGGTCAGGGATGCTCTCAATTCGCAAGCTGCGCGTGACCGCTCTCTCTTCAGCCGCACCTATCTGGATCAGCTTTTCACCGATCCCAAGGAACACATCACACCCTTGCGGGGGTCTGAATTATGGCAGGTTGCGCTCCTCGAAATGTGGTTGCAGACACATGGCATCTGACAAGGACCCGAAATCACTGACAAAGGGCTATGAAGCCCAAGGAGGCCGGTATGGGCGGCACTCGAATAACACGGCGTAATCTCGTGAGTCTCAAGCGCGCGCAGCGATTGAGATCGCAGTCGCAGCGCGATATGCGGCCGGTTTACGGCTCCAAGATGGCGTCGCCGCCGAAATCCAATGCCGTCGTCGATTGCGGCTGGGGGCGGCTGCTGTTCGGCCATACGTTCGAGGATCCGAAAACGCTGTCCGATGCGCTTGGCGCCGAACGTCCGGACCGTCGCGATATCGCCTTTTATATCGGCGATCCGCATGTGCTGCTCGCCAACGCGCCGCAGGAGCTTTTCCTCGATCCGTCGCACACTTACCGGCTCGATTTCAGCCGGCCGATGCCAGCCATGCGCAACAACAAACCGCTCGGCTTTTTTGTCCGCCGCTTGTCGAACAAGGACGATGCCGAGCAGGTCAACAGGATCTACATGGCGCGCAAGATGGTTCCGGTGCCTCCGGAATTCTTCTGGTCGAACCGCAACAGCCGCGCGCTGACAGTGCTCGTCGCCGAAGACGAGCATACCGGCGATATTCTAGGCACGGTCATGGGCGTGGATCACAGCCGCGCCTTCGACGATCCGGAGCGGGGATCGAGTTTGTGGTGTCTGGCGGTCGATCCGCAGGCGCGGCAATCGCGGATCGGTGAAGTCCTGCTCCGCCGCTTGGCCGATCATTTCAGGGCGCGCGGCGCGAATTTCATGGATCTCTCGGTTCTGCATGATAATGAGCAGGCAATCGCGCTATACGAAAAGCTCGGTTTCCGGCGTGTTCCGCTGTTTGCCGTCAAACGCAAGAATCCGATCAATGAACCGCTGTTCATGGATAGCTCGCCAGCCAGCGAGCTGAACCCTTACGCCGCGATCATCGTCAATGAAGCGCTCCGGCGCGGCATTCATGTCGAGATCACCGATGCAGAGGGCGGGTTTTTCAGGCTCATTCACGGCGGACGCAGCGTTCATTGCCGCGAAAGCCTTTCGGAACTGACCAGCGGCGTTGCGGTTTCCATCTGCGACGACAAGGCTGTCACACGGCGTGTCGTCTCGCGCGCGGGGCTCAGGGTTCCCAGGCAGGTGGACCTGAAGCCCGACATGAACGACGAGGATGAAGCCATCCGGTCATTTCTCGAAAAGCACAAGAGCGTCGTCATCAAACCCGCGCGTGGAGAACAGGGCAGGGGCGTCGCTGTCGGCCTGACGAAACTCGATGGAGTCAAGGAGGCTGTCCGTATTGCGCGGCCCTTCTCCAACCGCGTGATCATGGAGGAAATGGTCGAGGGCTATGATCTTCGCCTTATCGTCATCGATTACCGCGTGGTTGCCGCCGCGATACGCAAGCCGCCTTCCGTGATCGGGGAGGGCGCGTCAACAATCCGCTCACTGATCGAGCGCCAGAGCCGCAGACGGTCCGCGGCGACAGGCGGCGAATCGACGATCCCGCTGGATGCGGAAACCGAGCGTTGTATTGCCATGAAGGGCTACTTGTTGGATGACGTTCTTCCTCAGGGCGAAGAGCTTCAGACGCGCAAGACCGCAAATCTGCATGTGGGCGGCACGATCCATGATGTGACTGATGAATTGCACCCCAAGCTTGCCGAAGCGGCGATCGCCGCGGCACGTGCGATTGAAATCCCTGTCGTCGGTATCGACTTTATTGTTTCCACACCGCGCTCGGAAAGCTATGCCTTTATCGAGGCGAACGAACGGCCTGGCCTCGCAAATCATGAACCGCAGCCGACTGCGGAACGATTTGTGGATCTTCTGTTTCCACTGTCGCTTCCGGCGGCGGTCCGGACTGTCCGTCAACAGAGCGAATTGCACGAATAGGATTCATGGCACTTCTCAGGATCGACACCGAATATCTGCAACGCACGCTGAAGCATCTTCTCTCGGTGCCAAGCCCGACCGGCTACACGGACGTGATTGTCCGCGAGACCTGCAAGGAACTATCCAGCCTTGGCGTCCCATTTGCGTTGACACGCCGTGGTGCGATCAGGGCGCTGATCCGGGGCAAGGATCACCGGGGCGCACGCGGAATCATCGCGCATCTCGATACGCTTGGCGCCCAGGTCAAGCGGATCAAGGAAAATGGCAGGCTTGAACTGGTGCCGATCGGGACATGGTCGGCGCGGTTTGCCGAAGGCGCGCGCTGTACGATCTTCTCAGAAGCGGGGGGCTATCGGGGCACGATCCTGCCGCTGAAGTCTTCCGGCCATACGTTCAACGAGGAGATCGACACACAGCCCGTCGGCTGGAGATATGTCGAGGTCCGTGTGGATGCGCGTGCAAGACGGCAGCGCGAGACGGAGCGTCTCGGCATAGAGGTCGGCGATTTTGTGGCTATTGATCCGCAAACGGAATTTCTTGATAACGGCTTCATCGTCTCACGCCACCTCGACAACAAGGCCGGCGCGGCCGTGTTGCTGGCGACGATCAAATCGCTTCAGGCGAACAAGCCTGATCTGCCTCTCGATACCTATTTCCTGTTCACCATCGCCGAGGAAGTCGGCGTCGGTGCATCGTCCGTGATACATGCCGACGTTGCCTCGATTGTTTCCGTCGATAATGGCACGACCGCGCCGGGACAAAATTCTACCGAGTTCGGCGTAACCATCTGCATGGCCGATCAGAGCGGGCCTTTTGACTATCATCTGACGAAGAAGCTGGTCGAGCTCTGCAAGGAGCATGAGATTCGCTATCAGAAGGACATCTTCCGCTATTACCGCTCGGACTCGGCCTCAGCGGAAGTGGCAGGCCATGATGTGCGGACCGCTCTTATTACATTCGGCATCGACAGCTCGCACGGTTATGAGCGTATCCATATGCATTCGCTGCGTTCGCTGGCGGAACTGGTTTCGGCCTATGTCACGAGCCCGGTCAGGATTCGCCGCGATGCCGAGGAAATCAGCGGCATAACCGGCTTTACGACACAACCGATGGAGAACGCGCCTGCGAGCGCATCCGACGCCGCGCCGAATGGCAAGACGCCGGCAAATGACTGATTGAGCAAACTATCGGTCTGAACAGCCGTGGGGCAATATTGGCGAAATTAATGGAAGGAGCGGCGCAGGTCCGGTAACGCCGCTCCATGCTCAACCGTCAGGCACTTGCCGCCAGCGCCTGATCCAGATCGGCGATAATGTCGTCCTTGTTTTCCAGACCGACGGAAAGGCGAACCACATCGTCGCCCGCGCCTGCGGCCGAGCGCTGTTCCGCCGTGAGCTGGCGATGCGTCGTCGAGGCGGGATGAATGATCAGGCTGCGCACATCGCCGATATTGGCGAGATGCGAGAAAAGCTGGACGTTCGAGACCAGCTTGACGCCCGCGTCATAGCCGCCCTTCAGGCCGAATGTGAACACAGCGCCTGCACCTTTCGGGCAGATCTTTTCGACCAGCGGATTGAACTTGTTGCCCGGCAGTCCGGCATAATTCACCCATTCGACGTCAGGCCGCGCTTCAAGCCACTTCGCAACGGCCAGAGTGTTCTCACAATGCCGCTCCATGCGCAGAGGAAGCGTCTCCATGCCGGTCATGATCAGGAAGGCGTTCATCGGCGAGATCGCCGGGCCCAGATCGCGCAGGGCAAGAACGCGCGCGGCGATGGCAAAGGCGAAATTGCCGAATGTCTCCGCCATCACCATGCCATGGTAAGATGGGCATGGCTGCGACAGGGACGGGTATTTTCCCGATGCGATCCAGTCGAACGTGCCGCAATCGACGATCATGCCGCCAATGGAGTTGCCGTGCCCGCCAAGGAATTTGGTGAGCGAATGGACGATGATATCGGCGCCATGCTCTTTCGGGCGGCACAGATAAGGCGTCGCCAGCGTGTTATCGACGATCAGCGGCACGCCTGCTCTTTTCGCAATCGCGGAAATCGCCGGAATATCGACAATGATGCCGCCCGGATTGGCGATCGATTCGATGAAAATGGCCTTGGTCTTCGGCGTGATCGCGCGTTCGAAGCTTGCCGCATCGGTGCTGTCCGCCCAGTTCACATGCCAGCCGAATTTCTTGAATGCGTGATTGAACTGGTTGATCGAGCCGCCATAGAGCTGCTGGCCGGCAACGAACTCGTCGCCCGGTTCGAGGAGGGTGTGGAAGATCATGAGCTGAGCGCCGTGCCCTGATGCTGCTGCAAGCCCAGCCGTCCCGCCTTCAAGGGCCGCGACCCGTTCCTCAAGCGCCGCCTGTGTCGGATTCATGATCCGCGTATAGATGTTTCCGAACTGCTCCAGATTGAAAAGCGCCGCGGCATGTTCGACATTGTCGAAGACATAGGATGTGGTCTGATAGATAGGTGTCACGCGCGCGCCGGTAGAAGGATCAGGCTGGTTCCCGGCATGGATGGCAAGCGTTTCAAAAGCAGGCTGGCGCTCTTCCGACATGGCATTTTCTCCCTGAATGCAGCAAGTGACCTCCATGAAGTCCGCCTGGAGATCTCAACCGGGAGAAGGAAACAGCTTCTCTATTTCTTCGCAAGAGCTTTGTTTGTGTGGGGCTGAACTTCATGCATCCGGTCAAGATCGGACAGCCAGTCATTGAGGGGCTTCAGCGTCTGGAACGTTTCAATACATCTCGAAATTGCATGCGATCCGGTAAGCCATTTCGGATTGTCGAAATCGAACCACGCGGCAAGACTTTTCCGGCGTAAATATTCGGCGTTCGGGTGATCGGAAGGGTAGGGCGGCGGGGTGCGTTTCAGCTCCGGCTCGCTGAGGCGAAAGCCTGCGCTCAGGAGGGCCTCGCATATTTCGCGCAGCGTATCGCCTTTCTCGCCGTGCAGCTTTTGCCGAAAACGGGTGAGCCGTTCCTTTTCCAGAGCGAAAACCCCCGCGCCGAGCGTCGCCTTCTTCGCATACATGCCGAAATACCAGCCCGCGGCTGACGCGCTATCCTCCGGCATGAAACCGATATGCAGATGCGCGTTATAAGGCGTCTTGTCCTTGGAGAACCTTACGTCACGATGGATGCGAAAGATTTTCGACGTGTGCGCCGCGCCGGTCAGTTCCTCAAGCCTTTCGCTAAGAGCGGCTGCGAAGGCCTCGGCGGGCTGCTTCAGGCTTGTCTCATAGCGCTGCTTGTTTTCCGCGAACCATTCGCGGTTGTTGTTCGCCTTCAGCTCGGCAAGAAAGCGGGAGCTGTCCTCCGGAAAGCCTGCAAAACGCAGACCCGATTTCCCGCTCTTGCTCATTTCTTCTTTTTCTCGGGCTTGGGCGGCAGGGTTTCGACGAAGGATCGGGCCAGCACGATCCACTCATCGAGCACCGGATCAGGGCAGTCTTCACGATCAACAAACACAAAGCCCCGCATGATGCGTCCGCCCATTTCCATGGCAACGGCGCCCTTACGCTTAAGGGCATTCTCCTGATTGTCCTTGCCGACACGAAACATGAACCGGCGGCCCTCACTCTTGGAACAGTCCGCCCCGGCAATCATATTGCCGCCCAGCATGAAGCAGACACCACCCATCATGCGCTGTTCTGTTATGCCATCGAGATGGGAAAGCGCGTTACGCAGCCTGTTCGTCAATTCTTCATCATAGGCCATGGATCTGCCCGCACAGCGTTGACAAAATCAACCAATTAGTTGATTAAATAGGGAATGCCAAAACAGTCAACTGAAAAGTTAAATTTCTAGGAGCCGGTGTGAGTAATCTGGATGCAACCTTCTCTGCGCTCGCCGACCCGACACGCCGCGCAATCATCGCAAGGCTGGCCGAAGGGGAGCTTGCGCTTTCAAGGCTCGCCGAGCCGTTCGACATGTCGCTGACGGCGGTATCCAAGCATGTCGGCGTGCTTTCCGATGCCGGGCTGGTCGAGGTAGACAAGCGGGGCCGCACACGCCATTGCCGTCTGCGCGCCGAGCAGATGAAAGATGCATTCGACTGGCTGAACGGTTACAGGCAGTTCTGGCATGATCAGTTCGACGCGCTGGCCCGGCATCTGGCCCGGACAGGGAACGGAGGTGATGAATGAATTTTCTGCGCTCCACACCCGGCGAGGAGCCGCTTGTCGTTGAGGCGATGTTCAGGGCGACACCGGAGCGGGTTTTCCGTGCCTGGACCGAGCCGGAAGAGGTTAAGTCCTGGTTCGGCTTGCGGAAGAACGAAGTCACCAAGGCTGAAATCGACCTCAGGGTTGGCGGCACATGGCGTTTTCATCTGCGCAGCGAAAACGACGATGACGTTTTCTTCGAGGGCGAATATTTTGCCATCGAGCCTGCGCAGAAGCTGGTTTTCAGCTGGACCCATGTCGTGCAGTCGGAAGGTGGCGCGCGCACCGAAAGCGTGGCGTCACAGGTGACGGTGACGTTCGAGCCGGTCGGTTCGGCAACCCGTGTGCATCTGCTCCACGAGTCGCTCAGCAGCGACGGCGCAAGGCTCAATGTCAGCCGTGGCTGGGAAGCGTCGTTTACGAACCTGGATGCGCTGTTTGCTGGTGAGGCCAAAGGCTGATGTCGTTTCCAGATGATCCGTTCCGTAGGATGGGTTGAGCACCGAGATACCCATCACAGAAAGGTGGGTTTCCTTCCGCTTGCACGGACGTCAACCCACCCTACAGCAAGGATCGTCCGAAGGCGGTTATTCAGCCGCCAGCTTGATGAACTTGCCCTGCGCCACGGGACATTGCGCCCAAAGTGCCGCCAGCGCCGTGGCGAGCCAGTCCATATGCTCATCCGTATGCAGAGGCGTCGGTGTCAGGCGGATACGTTCCGTACCCTTGGCGACCGTCGGATAGTTGATCGGCTGGACATAGATGCCGTAATGGTCCAAAAGCATGTCGGTCACGGTCTTGCAGTGGACCGGATCCCCGACCAGCACCGGCACGATGTGACTCGGATT